>JAEWME010000225.1 GCA_023393265.1 Bacteroidota bacterium
TCGCCGATTTCGCAGGCCACAACAAAATTGCAATTAATATGATGTGGGTGCTGATAACCGGCTTCCTTGTTATGTTCATGCAGGCTGGTTTTGCAATGGTCGAGGCAGGATTAACCAGGGCAAAGAATGTGGCTCACACCATGTCAATGAATTTCCTGATTTATCCGCTTGGAATGATCGGTTTTTTCGTATGCGGTTTTGCTTTTATGTTTGGCGGTATCGGAACACTGGGAACACTTGGCGGATACGACGGATTAAGCAACGAAATTACGATCAACCTGTTTGGTCACACCTTTGGGTTACTTGGAGGAAAAGGCTTCTTTCTCTCCGGAACATACGACGTCGCAGTATTTGCACTTTTCCTGTTCCAAATGGTTTTCATGGATACAACAGCTACTATACCGACAGGTTCGATGGCCGAAAGATGGAAATACTCTTCATTCTTCATCTATGGACTGGCTGTTGGCACCATCATTTATCCCGTTTACGGGAACTGGGTTTGGGGCGGCGGCTGGCTCGCCCAACTGGGAACACAATTTGGACTGGGACATGGGCATGTTGACTTTGCGGGTTCATCGGTCGTTCACCTCACCGGTGGAGTACTGGCATTTGTAGGAGCAAAGATGCTTGGCCCGCGCATTGGCAAATATAACAGAGACGGCTCAGCCAATGCCATTCCTGGTCATAACATCCCAATGGCCATTGTGGGAACTTTCATTCTTGCTTTCGGCTGGTTCGGATTTAATCCCGGCTCAACACTGGCTGGCACAGATCTTCGAATCTCGGTAGTTGCCGTCAATACCATGATTGCCTCCGCAACCGGAGCGCTTGCCTCTACACTTTGGATGTGGTTATTCCGTTCAAAAAAACCAGACCCAACAATGATGCTGAATGGCATGCTGGCAGGATTAGTCGCCATCACTGCCCCATGCGCATTTGTTACGGTTGGAAGTGCGGCTGTCATTGGACTTATTTCGGGGGTACTCGTCATTGAGGCAACATTCTTTATCGAGCGAAAACTTAAAATCGACGACCCGGTAGGCGCCATTGCAGTACATGGCGTGAACGGCGCATGGGGATGCATTGCCCTCGGGCTTTTTGCTGACGGAACATATGGAGACGGATGGAATGGCGTATCCGGAAAAGTGACAGGTCTGCTTTATAGCAATGGAGGTCAGTTTATAGCGCAGATAATCGGTGTCGCTTCTAACATCGTATATGTGGGAATTTCAGGATTCCTTGTCTTCAAACTAACCGATGTACTTGTTGGCAACAGGGTAAGTGCAAAAGACGAACTTGAAGGTCTCGACATTCCGGAGATGGGAGTGGAAGGCTATGCTGGGGTAAAACTGGATAAAAACAGCGAGACCCCGCTTTCGAGATAGAGCTTCAGTCCTTTTCATATACATCAAAACAAAAGCGAATCTCACGGGATTCAAATGTTGAGTTGTAATTTCTGAGACCTGCCGAGGCAGGTCTCTTTCTTTTCAGCACCAAGAACAAAAAAAATACCAAAAAATCAGCAAACAACCCCATAAAAACAAACACCAATGACATTTATTAAATAATTATTTCAGAAAATACCATCACAAAACACACCCTTAAACAAAAAAATTATATTTTTGGGCACTATAAACTTTAAAAATGACATTTTGCTATCAGAAATCACCCATTTCTGGTATAAAAGACCAAAAATTTAATTGTTATGAAGAAAATTGAAGCCATCGTTAGAAAAACCAAATTCGAAGAAGTTCGGGCAGCGTTGCACGAAGCTGACATCGACTTTCTTTCCTGGTGGGAAGTTAAAGGTCAGGGAACAGCCCGCCAAGGACTCATTTTCAGAGGCATTGCCTATGATGTAAATTCAGTACAGCGAATCTACATTTCGTTTGTTGTTCGCGATATCAATGTTGAAAAATCAATCAACGCGATCCTCGATGCTGCCTTCACGGGCGAAAGTGGCGATGGGCGCATTTTCGTCAGTGACATTGGTCAGTCAATCAGAATCCGTACCAAAGACCGCGGTGACGAATCGCTCTACAACAAATAAAAATCCCTTCAGAAAGAAAAAAATAAATGAAGACATTGAAAATGCTTGGGATGGCATTGCTATGCGTAATGGCTCCCTCTTTAATTTTCGCGCAGGAAACTGCGCCCACCCAAACTCCCTATATCGATTCAGGAAATACGGCATGGATGATTGTTGCCACTGCATTGGTGATGTTGATGACCATTCCGGGCCTGGCGCTGTTCTATGGCGGTCTGGTACGGCAAAAAAACGTACTAAACATCCTGATGCAATGTTTCATCTTAACCGCAGTAATCACACTAGAATGGGTTTTCTTTGGATACAGTCTGGCTTTTAGTTCTTCGCAGGGGTTTCTTGCTCCGTTTATTGGTGGTTTCGACTGGGCATTCCTGAATGGGATAGGTATTTCCGATGTAAGTCCTTATTATATTTCACAGGAGACTGCACGTATTCCTCATCTTTTGTTTGTGCTCTTCCAATGTATGTTTGCTGTAATCACACCCGCCCTCATCATCGGAGCTTATGCCGAACGTATTAAATTTAAAGGCTTCCTGATTTTCTCTGTTCTTTGGGCAATCCTGGTTTACAACCCGGTTGCACACTGGGTTTGGTCGTCAGACGGATGGCTGTACAAAATGGGTGCACTCGACTTTGCGGGAGGAACAGTTGTTCATATCAATGCAGGTATAGCAGCACTCGTGATGACGTTTCTGGTTGGTAGCAGAAGAAACTATAACAACCACCCCACCCCGCCCCACAATATTCCGTTGGTGGTAATTGGCGCTGCATTGCTGTGGTTTGGCTGGTTTGGATTTAATGCAGGCAGCGGGCTCGCAGCCGACGGATTGGCAATCAGTGCTTTCCTGTCAACTCATGTTGCAACTGCAATGGCTGCTTTCACATGGGCTTTGCTCGACTGGACCATCAATAAAAAACCAACTGTAATCGGCATTTGTACAGGTGCTGTTGCAGGCTTGGTTGCCATCACACCGGCCGCCGGCTTCGTTGGCGTGCTGGGCGCTGTGGTTATTGGTATTTTGGTGGCTGTAATTTGCTATTTCATGGTTTCGTTTGTAAAGCACAAATTTGGTTACGACGATTCGCTTGACGCATTTGGCGTGCACGGCATAGGCGGAATCATTGGTGCGTTGGCAACCGGATTGCTGGCAACACCAGCCATTCAGGCTTCATACAGCGGTCTTTTCTACGGAAACCCCAAGCAATTTTTAACGCAGTTAATAGCCACTATTGTCACCATGGTATTTTCGGGTATAATGACCTATGTCCTTTTCAAGATTGTAGATAAAATGGTTGGCATACGCGCTACAATGAAAGAAGAAATTGCCGGTCTCGACATTTCGCAACACAACGAAATGGCTTATGCCGAAAGCGATTAGCTTCGATATTGTTTCAAATATGATATTTAGCTAGATCAATTTGCTTCATCAATTCAGGATGAAGTTTCATGAGAGACCTGCGGGGGACGGGTCTCTCTTTTTTCATTTAAGCTGAAGTCCGGAAAGCAAATCAACATAAATTCTGAAACCTTCTTCGAGTTCCGATATCAGGATATATTCGTTGGCGGTGTGAGACCGGGCGCTATCGCCGGGCCCAATTTTGATAGACGGATAAGAAATTACTGCCTGATCCGATGTTGTTGGCGACCCGTAATATTCCATGCCCAGCAAAACACCTCGCTGAACTACAGGATGAGAAACCGGAATCCCGGATGAATTAAGCCTGATCGACCGTGGGTTGACATCCGAGTCGATTAGCTGGCTGACAATCTCATAGACTTGCTGATTGGAGTAAAACTCGTTTGTACGCACATCGACCACAAAAGAACAGCGATCCGGCACTACATTGTGCTGGGTACCAGACTCAATCATGGTAACCGAAAGTTTCACAGGCCCCAGAATGTCCGAAACCTTATCAAATTTGTAGTTTCTGATTTTCTCAATATCTGAAATGGCTTTATAAATGGCATTTTCTCCTTCTTCGCGTGCCGCATGACCCGATCGCCCGTGAGCCACGCAATCGAGCACCATCAGTCCTTTTTCGGCAATGGCCATTTGCATTTTAGTCGGTTCGCCAACAATAGCCAGATCAATGGGGCCTAGCTTCGGAAGAACAGATTCCAACCCATTCTGTCCGGAAATTTCTTCCTCGGCGGTGGCAGCATAAATCAAATTGAAAGGCAGATTTTCCATTCCGGAGAAGTGGACAAAAACGGCCAGCAGAGTTATCAAAGGGCCACCCGCATCATTGCTTCCGAGACCATAAAGTACGCCATCTTCAACATCGGGAGAAAACGGGTCGCGGGTATATCCGCTTGCAGGCTTCACGGTATCAATATGCGAATTCAGCAAAACAACCGGCAGTCCATCTTTCCAGAAACGGTTTCGAACCCATGTATTGTTCATCAGCGAATCATAAGTGAATCCCGAATCGGTTAAAAATCGCCTGATTACCTGAGCCGCGTCCTGCTCATTCCGGCTTAGCGACGGTGTTGAAATTAGTTCTCTGAGCAATTCAACATATTTCTCCATAGAAGCATTGTTTTTCTGTAACTGACAAAAATCAAAAAAAATGTTTTCATCTGATAACAAAAACCGAAAAATCATCAAATTTTAATCAGTTTATATTTCCACGAAAACATGGAATGATGTGGCCAAAAGTGATAAAAACAATTCTTTAATGAAAAAGATTGTGACTTTCAGGAAAAGAAATAAAGCAAAGTTTACTGAACCCGTATTTTTGTTTTGTGTAAAAAAAACAAAAAGGTATTTTTACTAACTGAAACCTATTCAGTTTAACTATTACACTAAAATTATTTCATGGAAAACCAACTAAAGAAAGGAGTTTCGAGACGTCAGTTTCTTGGAACAGCAGCTATTGGACTGGCTGGGGCAGCCATTCTATCGCCGATGGCAGCATGCAAACAAAAAGTTGTTGACGACAGCCTCAAGCTGGGATTCATCGGAATGGGACGTCAGTCGATGTTTCTGCTCAACGGGTTCATTCAGATTCCCGGCGTAAAAGTTGTAGCCGGATGTGATGTTTATGGCATTAAAAGGCAACGCTTCGAGAAAAAAGTGAAAGCCTTCTATGAAAAGGCCGGACAGCAAGTTGATGTTCAAACCTACGAAAAGTTTGAAGACTTACTTGCCCGCCCCGACATCAATGCAGTAGTCATTGCGGTGCCCGATCATTCTCACGCCCGCATTGCCATTGCTGCATGTAAAGCAGGGAAAGATGTTTACCTGGAAAAACCGATGACTTTTACCATCAAGGAAGGACAGGAACTGAGGCGCGTTGTTCGTGAAACCAACCGTGTTTTGGCCGTTGGGAGCCAGCAGCGCTCTGACCCAAATTTCCAACATGCCGTTCAACTCGTGCAAACAGGTGCATTGGGGCAAATTGAAAAAGTGAATGCGTACGTAGGCGCTCCGCCAAAACCTTACGACTTGCCGGAAGAAGCTGTTCCTGCCGATCTGAACTGGGATTTATGGCTTGGCTCACTGCCAAATCCGATCCACTTCAACCACGAACTGGATCCGCCTATCAGCCTCGATCCTGAAAAAGATGAAGAATTGTGGGGTGCATGGCGCTGGTACAAAGAAATGGGCGGCGGTTTCACTACCGACTGGGGCGCTCACATGTTCGACATTGCACAGTGGGGACTTGGAATGGACAGAAATGGTCCGGTTGAAGCTTCTCCAATTGGCGACGGAACAGAATTTATGCAGTTTAAATATGCCAATGGCGTAGTAATGACTTCAGAACCTTTTGACGAAGGATTGACAAAAGGTGTTAAGTTCATCGGTAAAGATGGCTGGATCGAAGTTTCACGCGGCAGTTTCAAAGCTTCGGATGACAAATTCCTTCCACCTCCTGCAGCCGAAGGCGACAGCGGTCCGTATGAAACAAAAATACCGCACCAAATCAACTTCATCGAGGCCGTGAAAGAACGCAAAGATCCGGTTGTTCCGGTTGAAATTGGCCACAGCAGTTGCACCGTTTGCACACTGGGCAACATTGCCTGCGACCTGAAACGCACCATTAAATGGGATCCGGCAACCGAAACATTTGTCGACGACGTTGACGGAGAAGCGACCAAAAGGCTTCACTACCAGTATCGCGACGGCTATACACTGGTTTAAAACAAACTGCACTAAAATAATAAACGCGGATTCCAGCAGGGTCCGCGTTTTTGTTTATTATCGGATTCAAATATTTCTTAATCCAGTACAAATCTGTAAGTGATGGTTCCCGTTTGATAAGCCGGTGCTTTTTCATCGGCATTAAATCTGGCCTGTAAGGCTGCCTTTTTAGCTGCCGCGATTAACTCCGGATCGGTGGTATTCGAACCTTTTACTCCTGGTTCTGCTTTGGTTACCCGGCCCGTTTTATCAACAGTTACCTGAACAACAACAACACCCTCTTCATTTCCGGGATAATACGGCTTCGGCAATGCTGTTGCACTTCGTCCGTCGAGGCTAAAAGAAACCCCGTTGCCAAGTCCGCCTCCGGGACCATATTTATCTACGTTGGCAGAGCCTTGCGCAGTACCCTGGTTGCCCGCGCCGTAGGTTACGCCCTGGCTGGTGCTTTTCGAGTCGGAAGTTCCCTTCCCCGAGCCACCAAAAGCATTTTTCGCCCGGTTATTGATTTCGCCCACTTTCTTTTGCTCGGCAGCAATCTGCGCCTGACGCTGCTCTTCTTCACGCCTCTGGCGGTCGATCTCGGCCTGTCGTTGTCTTTCGGCCTCTGCCAGCCGCTGTTTCTCAAGTTTTTCCTGTTCCTGTTTTTCTTTCTGAATCCGTTCTTTTTCGAGGTCTTTCGGCTTCTCTGTTTCCTTCTTCTTTTTTCCTGAAGGGACAGATGCCGTTTTTTCAAAATCCTGCGTCATCACAGCCTCTCTTTCGGCTGGCGCTTTCACTTCCTTTTGAGGAGGAGGTGGCGGCGTTTGGGCTACAGGTTTAACCTCTTCCTGATTTCTGGCAGGAGCCATTTCGGACGGAGCAGGCTCTTCGCTGCCAAACCCGGTTTCAGAATCCCCAAAATTCACAAGGACTCCTTCTTCCTCGGGCAAGGGAAGTGGCGTAAAAAACCCAAACATCATCAGCAAAATCAACAAAATGAGATGAGTAATTACCGCGCCTACAAAACCTCTCCTATGTTCCGAAATGTAATCGATCATTCTTCAGGCGATGTTGCAAGTATCATTTTGATTTCATTGCGCTTGGCAATATTCATAATCTGAACAACATATTCAATGGGCACCGACTTATCGGCGTGAAGCGAAATGTAAGTTTCCTCGTTTTGCCTGGCCACTTTCTGCAAAAAGGGTTCAATCTCGGTAAAAGCCACCCTTTTCAGGTCGCCATCTTCATTGATGTAATACTTCAGGTCAGCAGTGATTGACACTGTCGTAACGGCTTTGGCCACTGTCTGGCTGTTGCTTTGCGGCAACAGCAGTTTCAGGGCATTGGGGGCCACCATGGTTGAAGTAATCATGAAGAACAGCAACAACAGGAAAACGATGTCAGTCATCGAAGCCATGCTGAAACTCACATTCACTTTATTTCGATGTTTTAAAGCCATAATTGACTGGTTATTTTGCTGGTTCGTTCAACATATCCATAAACTCGCTGGTAGCAGCTTCCATATTGAATACAACTTTTTCGACATTTGTTACCAGGATGTTGTAGGCAAAATATGCAACGATTCCGACAACTAAACCGGCCACTGTTGTAACCATGGCCTGATAAATTCCGGAGGATAATAACGTGATGTTGATGTTGTTTCCGGCATTGGCCATGTCGTAGAAAGCCGAGATCATACCGGTTACCGTACCGAGGAACCCAAGCATTGGGGCACCACCGGCCACACTTGCCAGCACCGGCAAGCCTTTCTCAAGTTTATATACTTCCAGATTGCCAACATTTTCGATGGCAGTTGTAACGTCGGCCATGGGGCGGCCAATACGCGAGATACCTTTTTCGATCATCCGGGCAGTTGGTGTGTTTTCGCTGCTGCAAAGCGCCAGCGCCGAATCAAACTTTCCATCAACAATATATTTCCTGACGCGATCCATCAGTTTTGAGTCGACTTTACCCGCCTTACGGATAGCAAAATAACGGTCGAAAAAGATAAATGCGGCTACAAACGACAAGAGGACAATGGGAATCATGATTGGGCCACCTTTAAATGCCAAATCGATAAAACCCATCTCGATGCCAGCCGGCTGTGCGGCTTTTGCGCCTTCGGCTAAACTTTGACTTGCCTGTAATAAAATAAAATTCAACATACGCATATTGTTTTAAATCAAAATAAAAAACGGGACATCCTATACAAATAGTATGCCCCGCAAAAATACAATTTATTTATCTAAAAATTTGATTACAAAAACTCAAGCATATATACCCCTGCACCAGCCAGATAGCCCAGTAATGCAAGCCAGGAAATCTTTTTTAGATACCAGATAAAATCAATCTTTTCCAAGCCCATAGCTGCCACCCCGGCAGCCGATCCAATGATGAGCATGCTACCGCCTGTCCCTGCGGTATAAGCCAAAAATTCCCAAAAAACACCATCCTGAGTGAAATTAGCCAGGTATCCGGACGCGGCTCCTTCAGAAATAGGATACATCCCCATCGCACCGGCAACCAGTGGCACATTGTCGACAATAGACGAAAGTACACCAATGGCAAGCGCAATAAGGTTTACATTACCGAGTTTATCGTCGAGAAACTGAGACAACAACGTGAGTTGTCCGGCCGACTGAAGCGCTGCAACGGCAGAAAGAATACCAAGAAAGAACAGAACCGTCGGTGTATCGACCCGGCGCAAAACTGCTGTAATTTTCAACTTGCTTTTAACATCTTCCGGTTTGTTTCGGTGCATAATTTCAGAAATAACCCAGATAACACCCAGCGACAGCAACATGCCCATATAAGGCGGCAGATGTGTCAATGTTTTAAAAACCGGCACAAACAGCAGACCCGAAACGCCAAGAACAAGCATTGCCAATCTTTCAGATGGTTTCGTAAATTCTTTTTCGTTGACTGTTTTTGCAGGCCGGTGTATCTGACCTTTCATCATAAACGATAAAACCAAAACAGGGACGACCATACAAACAACGCTGGGAATGAATAGCTCCTTGATGATGTTGGCTGCAGTAACTTGTCCGCCAATCCAAAGCATGATGGTTGTTACATCGCCAATCGGAGACCAGGCACCTCCGGCATTTGCAGCCAGAACAACCATGCTGGCAAACATCCAGCGGGTTTGCTTGTCGCCGATCAGTTTACGTAACAAAGCTACCATCACAATAGTCGTGGTAAGGTTATCGAGCAAAGCCGACATGAAAAACGTGAGCACACTGATTAGCCACAAGAGCTTAATTTTACTGGTGGTATTGATTTTATCCGTAATGACTTTAAAACCCTGATGCTGATCGACAAATTCAACAATTGTCATGGCTGCCAGCAGGAAAAAAAGGATTTCGCCAATCTCTCCAATGTGATGGACAATTTCGTGATCGACGATGAACTCCCGCACGCCTTCCAAACCGGTTATCGAAGGAAAATGCGACTGAAATTCTTTCCAGGAATGACTGTAACCGAGGCTCAGGATATTTTCGGCACCCAGGATATAGGCGACCCAGCAAAGCGACCCGATGATTAAGGCCGAAGCTGCTTTATCAACTTTCAAAGGATGTTCGAAGGCGATGGCCACATAGCCCAGAACAAAAATGACAACCATTAAAATGAACATATCTTTAGATTTAGCCGGTTATTTCAATGTTTGTAAAAATAGAATTTTGAGGCTATTATCTGATGCCAAACTGATAAACTTTTGCAACCAAATTCAAATTTCACTTTTTATTAACCTCGTTAAGTGGACGGGAAGTCCGAAACCGGAAAAGGTTTCTCATTTTTCGCAACAGTTCTCCGAAGTTGTCGAAGTCTTCGCGGTAAGTGAACCCAACGCCTTGTGTATAGGGCGAAGTTTCATAAATCAGGTTATTATTGGCATGGTTATAAGCCTTTAACTGAAGCTTTCCGCTTCTTGTGAGCTTGACATTCACATCGGCATCACCAACCAATCCGTTATTATTGGCGCTGGCCCGCTGCGAGGTATTGTTGCCTATGTTTCCGTTGATGGATACCCGATCGTTGAACAACTGCGTGCTGAGCGCCAGTTCCACCTCGTCGTTTGTAATCTGATTGCCGGGCCGGTAATTAAAGCCAATATCAAAATCGTTGCTGATTTGCGAAAGCCAGTTACTCAACTGATTCGAGAACAATTCGCTGGCAGTTGACCCCACGAGGTTGTTGCTTCCTCCTGTGTAGCCACCCCGAAGATATTCAGGCGTATAAAACTTACCCAAAACGAGGAGCGAAAGTATTTGCTTGTTCATATCCTCGTCGGAACTGATATACTGCCTCACTTCATCTCTGATCCGGTCTTCAGCGTTTGGCAACTCAATATCAAGTTTGATGTCGGGATTGCTGACACTTTTTGACAATGCAATCTTACAGAGAACCGGGATGCGCTGGCTGTAATCGGTTGTTCCGTCGGTGCTGGCGAAGAGCTCACTGAGTGAAGCTTTCAGACGGTAAATGGCATTCAGATTAAGCATGGCATCGTAAGGGTCACCGTTCCACTCAATGGTTCCGCCCTGCTGAATCTCGAACCGCTTATTGATAACATTCTGAAGCGTAAACAGGTAATCGCCCTGCTCAACCGTATATTCGCCAAAAAGCTGAATGTTATAATCATTATCGATGCCCACCTGCATGTTACCGCTTCCCTGGGCACGGATTACATCGCCAATTTTCGAGTTATAGACCAACTGGGCTTTCGCTTCCGGAGTAATCTCCACATTGAAACGCATTTGCAAATCGGAGTCGTCGTAATAATACGACTGATTATTTTTTTGCTCGCGATAACCGTGCGAGATAAACGTAAGAAAATCGTATTCCTCCGCGTCGCCCTGGTATTCGAGCGAAATATTCATATCAGTGCCCTTTTCGGTGCGCGCTGTCCCGTCGATTAAAACAGTCACGCCGTGCCCTGTGATCCGGACAGACCCGCTCCCGAACATCTTCCCATAAAATTGCTCATTATCGGCCGAAGTGGTATTAAACACCATAATTCGTCTCGATCTGACGCCCAGATCATAAACCATTTTAGAAAATGTTTGATGCTGAATGGATCCCCAGAATACACCTGAATTGCCGTAATCGTCGAAAACCTGGATGTCGGGAAAAACAATTTTGTCGCCAACAAAGCGCACCGAGTCGTTCAGGGTGTAATTCACCCGCAAATCGGTAAGCATCAAACCAGCGTTGGCAGCATACAAGGCGCCGTCGTGCATAATGTGATCCGGATGGCCATGTATCCGCACTTTTCCCGTTGCATCGCCATGAAAATTCGCAAAACTGCTTCCCATCAGCGGCTGTAAAATCAGGATAGAAAAATGGTTGAAATTTGTATAAACCGACAAGCTGTCTTTTCCCGGATTGTAAGTTCCGTAAGCCTGAAGCGTTTCATTCTCTCCTGATTTCACAATCAATTCGGCATTCACTTCCTCCAGTTCGGGATCCCAGCGACTTTGCACCGAAGCTTCGCCAAAGGTCTGTCCCAGCATTCCCAGGTTGCCAATTTTCAGGTTTGCCAAAAACAGCGGACGCCGGTATATGTCAATCAGCGACATGGTTCCGTTGATTTCGCCCTTCAGTTCCATTTCGTCGCCCAAAATTTTATCGAGCGAACTCAGGTCAATCTGGTTAAAATTGAAATTTAGCCGGTGCTCACCCACTCTGTCAATTGTTCCGTCGATCGCGACAGACTGGCCGCGGCTCGACAGCTTCAGGTTATTGACTTTTACAATGGTTGAATCGATGGTGACCAGCGCCGAGTTGATCTGCCAAAGACTATCGGCCAGAAAAATGCGCGTTGGTTTGATGTTTATCTCCACGTGCGGACTTCCCTTTTGCGGGTAAAAATGCGTGCTTGTGTTAAGCGAGCCACTGTACGAAACCGAGCCATAATTATTCCACGACAGCTTCGAATCGAGCACGTCAGTGGCAGCCTCCGATATCACCGAAAAATTGTAAACCTTGAACTGGTCGCCCAGCGAAATTTCTTCCACTTTGTTGCGGATATTCAGCTTGCTGTCGCCGTCGATGTTCACCGTATATTTTTTCAGCACCGAGGTCCCGTATTGTATTTCAGGAAAAGTACCGTTCAGCACCATCGTGTTTTTGTCAGAATTGATGCTGCCAAAAATTTCGGCAGGTTTCATCCTTAATTCAGGCACAAGCACCTGCGTAAAACGGTTGACATCCTTCAGGTTTAACCTGAAATCGAAATTGTTCTGCATCTTTTGCGCCGGGGCATTCATCCCAGCAGAAGGCAAATAGTGCGAGACAATCTGGCTGACCGTGTTGTACAAATTATGCAATTGGTAATGGCCGCGAATGTCGGCATCGAGAAAATCGGAACGAACCTGCAAAACCGGTTCATTTTCAGAGAAAGTTTTCAGGTCGAATTTACTAAAATCGAGCAGCCCGTTTTCGTTCATGTAGCTACCGTTCTTGAAGTGAATGGTTCCGGCAAGGTTATCGATGTTGCTTCCGGTAAAATTGGCATCGAGCTCGAATGCCACATCCGACCGTTTAAAATGATCGACCAGGTTCATCGCAATCAGGTTTGCCTTCTCAACATTCATCCTGAAATTGAAATCGGGCATCGGTTTGTTCAGGTTAAACTCCCCTTCAAACCTGAATTTCAGGTTCGGGTCGTCGACAACCAGGTTCCCGTCGAACCTTTTATTCTGAAAATCGCCGTTCAACTGTACATTCCGGTAGTGATAATTATTCACGTCGATGCTGTCAATTTTTCCTGAAACCGAAGCGCTGAAATCGTTTGTAATCTGGTCGAGCAATCCGGAAATATTGCCATTGAAGGTGATGTTGTCGAGAAGGCTGGTTTGCAGAAAATCGCCCAGTTTAAAATTGACTGTTTTCAGCCGCCCGTTTATTTTCAGTTCATCGCCTTTGGTTGGTACGAAAGACAGGTCGGTATTGAGCACGCCCCATTTCGAGCGAAAAGTTCCGTAGGCCACAAAATCGCTTAGGAAACCAGTGAAATTTCCTTCGTATTCGATAATACCGGCCCGAAGCAACTGATCGGGCATATCGATTTGCTGCAGCGGAAAGTTATCGGGCAATTTCACCCGGGCCAGTTCCCGAAAGTCGGCAAACGACTCTTTCAGGTCGATGTGGAGATATGTGCTGGCAAAATCGGACAGGCCGTTCAGGTAAATGTCAAAAGTAAGCCGGGTATTGTCGGCGAGGCTCAACTCGATGTTCTTTCCTTTCAGGTCGGACAAAGTACCAGAAAGCTGACCGGAAACCTGTATTTCCTCATCCATTCCCTTCAATGCAGGTACACCCATTCCAATGTCCTTCAGGCTGATCAGAGACTGCCTCAAATCCAGGTTAGCCCGCAGTTTCGAGAGATTCATGTCCGGGCCTATTTTGCTTTTATCAATCAGCAGATCGGCTTCGGTGATTTCCGAATTCGGGGTTTTAACATGCAGTTTCCGGAAATTCACCGAATCGGGCGAAATTTCAACCATACCGGTAAAATCCTGAAGTTCAAATTCTTTTTGATCGTTAAACTGAAACTGGTCGATTTTGAATGATGTTTTTTCATCCTGAATTTTCAGGCCTGAGATACCAAGTGAAATCCGGTCGAGGTTAATTTCGCGCTGGCCTATACTGTCGACATAAGCATAATGAATCCGTGCATTGTCGAATTCGAATTTTTCTAGCGTCAGCCGAAGATCGAGGCTTCCTCCGGAGGTATCGGGTTCAGCGCTTTTAAAGGCGTCGGTAAGAAACTCGTAGTTGCCCCGTCCGGCCGAATCGACTTCAACAAACAGGTGAGTCTGGTCGAGTTTCAGGCTGCCAACGCTCACGAAGCGCTTCTTCAGGCTAAAAGAATCGATACTCGCCACAAGTTCCTTCACAAACAAAAGCGAATCTTTTTTTTGATCTTCGACCAAAACCTCTTCGAGCACAACTTTGTTAAAAAAACCGATTGAAACGCCTTTTACGCTGATGGTGGTGTGGTATTTTTCGGAAAGAAGCCTGGTAAGTTTTTGGGTAAGGTAGGTCTGCACAGCCGGACTTTGAATGATCAGCCACGATGCAGTCATGAGGGCAAGTACAATGCCCAGAACCAAAGACCCTATTTTAAGCGTTTTTTTGATAATTTTGTGGCTTCAATTGTGAATACAAATTAAGACAAATACAAGATATAATTACCAGCCTGTATAGTATTTTAACGAAGTTGCAGGCTTTTTATTGACAGGCATGAGCAAAGAAAAAGATATCGTGATTTTGGGAATCGAGTCGTCGTGCGATGATACTTCGGCATCGGTTATAAAAAATGGCTTTCTGATGTCGAACATCATCGCCGGACAGAAGGTTCATGAAGCTTATGGCGGCGTGGTGCCCGAACTGGCCAGCCGTGCGCATCAGCAAAATATTGTTCCGGTGGTCGATCAGGCTATTAAACAGGCCGGAATGAAAAACGAAGCCATCACGGCTATTGCTTTCACGCGTGGCCCGGGTTTGCTTGGTTCGCTGCTCGTGGGAACTTCGTTTGCCAAAGGTTTTTCGCTGGCGACCGGCGCCCCGATGATCGAAATCAACCACCTGCAAGGCCATGTGCTGGCGCATTTTATTCAGGAGAATGATGTGACTTTTGATCCGCCTAAATTCCCGTTTCTTTGTTTGCTGGTTTCGGGCGGAAACTCGCAACTTATTCTTGTACGCGATTACCTCGACATGGAAGTGATCGGGCAGACCATCGACGACGCTGCCGGTGAAGCCTTCGATAAATGTGCGAAAGTAATGGGACTTCCCTACCCCGGCGGTCCATTTGTCGACAGGCTGGCCAAGGAAGGAAATCCCGATGCTTTTCAATTCTCGAAACCACGGATTCCGGAACTCAACTACAGTTTCAGCGGGTTAAAAACAAGCTTTCTGTATTTCCTGCGCGACCAGTTGAAGGAAAACGAAAATTTTGTAGAAGAGCGCAAAGCCGATCTTTGTGCGTCGTTGCAAAAAACAATCATCGACGTACTGCTCGACAAACTGATTAAAGCAGCCAAAGAAACCGGCATCCGTGAAATTTCGGTAGCCGGCGGCGTTTCGGCCAACTCAGGGCTGCGCAACGCCTTACTCGAAACAGCAGCCAAACGGCACTGGAAAATGCACATTCCCAAATTTGCTTTCACAACCGACAATGCAGCCATGATTGCCATTACCGGTTACTACAAGTACCTGAAAGGCGAATTTATTGGCATGGACGCCGTTCCGTTTGCCCGGATGGACATAAGAGTATAGCCTCGATAACCACAGCTACAAATCAGACCAGACAGAAGTATTTTTAAAGTCCTTGGAAGATATTCTGCACCGCATAGAAGACGCGCTACACCTGTGTAAAATTGCTTCTATGTGGTGTAACATTGCTGCTATGCGGTGTAACTATACTTCTAAGTTGTGCACCAAAACGTTTATACAACGTTGCGAATCTTCTACCCCCGACGCTTCAATTGCTTTGCACTGAGAATAACTTTCACGCAGTTTTCCAAATAAAATTATTACTGAACATATAGGATTTGAAGTTTGATTGGCATAACTTTGAGAAAGGCGAAAAACAGCTTGCAACCGCTTAGACATATTGCACAAACCAAAATTATTTGCGAGATCAATATGGTCGAATATATATTTATAAATTCAGCGATATAAAGAAGAAATATATGTACCAGGTACATATACACAGACGTTAGGCGTAATTTTGACTCAAAGACATGACTAAACAAAACCGAAATAAAATAGAGGACGACAATGCAGATTATTCTGGCGGAATACTTAATCTTAAAGTCAATCTTGAACTTGCTGGAATATTTTTTATTAATGCATTATCACAGATTAATGAAGGAATAAAAAAATTTGCAGAATTAGAAGATGAACTAAAAAGATACGGAAAAAACTACCATTCAAAATTAAAGGAATACCAATTAAATTCCGATGAATTCATAACATCTATGCTTCCGCAACTTAGAAATCTAGAGATATATTATGAGCCCGTAGTCCGTAATTTTTCTACTGCAAAAATTCTGCTAGTTTGTTGTGCCGAAACATATATTAATGAGGTTTCAGCAACAATATTATCGGGTAAAAAGCTTGAGGAATTTGATAAGTTAACAATTGTGGGAAAATGGATTTTTATTCAAGACTTGATTGGGTTTAAGAATAAAATGACAATAGACAAAAATCCACTTCAAGGATTATCACTATTAGTTAAGGAAAGAAATAAATTAGTTCATTTTAAGGGATTAAAAAAGAGTATTCAATTATTAGAAGTTCCAAATTACATTGATGATTTAAAGCTTATTCCCAAAGCTTGTTTAAATAACATTAAAATAGTCAGAGATTTAATAAGAGACTTTAGCTTAAATTGGACAGGGTCATATGGTCCCGATTGGTTAAATGCAATAGAAAAATCAGGTTATAGAAATCCATGTTTCTTTTTAAATAATAGAGAAGTTCCATTAATATTATATTCAGATAAATTAGATGAGAATAGATATAAATAAAAACTACGCCAACAAATTGTATATGGCAGGCGGGGGTTTTAGCGGTCTGACAAGTCAGACCTCGCGCCCACTTTCCTGCGGGTCTGACAGGATTTCTCTTCGAAATCCCGCCCGACCACATACAATTTACCGTTGTGCCGCATTAACACACACAAATATGAAAATCACATTATTATTACTATTAATGAGCATTTTTGTTATTTCTAATGCTCAGCGCCTTAAGAAGGTAACCAATAAGGACACTTATTCAATAGAAGAATTTTACGTATTAAATTCGAATAGAAATATTAAGCAAGGAGAATTCAAAAAGTTAAGACTTAACGGAAAATTATCTATACAAGGTTATTTTTCGAATAACAAAAAAGATAGTACTTGGGTTTATTACACCTCAAATGGGAAAGATACGTTAGCTTATGGAAAATATTCAGAAAATAAACCTATTGGTCAATGGATCTATAATAATTACAAAGGGGAGTTTAGATATATTTTCGATTTTAATACGAATAAGGTTCTTAAATATAATTGGGATTCTGCTACTGACTCATTGCCCATTTTAACAGATACCGGATGGAAAGAAATGTCTGTAGATAATCCACCTTTAATTAACGATATGGAAAGATATGAAAATATGAACATCTTCGTTGCACGCAATATTAGATATCCAATCAAGGCTCAAGATAATGGAATATCTGGTCAGATTTTGGTTGCATTTACAGTCAATGAGCAAGGCGAAATGAGCAATGTTAGATTAAAAAAAGGAGTATATCCAGAATTAGATAACGAGGCAATCAGAGTTATTAGTCTTATTAATGAAAAATGGTATCCTTCTCTGAAAGATGGTAATCCTGTTACTGTTGAGCATTCTTTACCTATCAACTTTATATTAAAATAATGTGGCACAACAACACGGGTAGCCTTTGCACAACTCTATCATTCCTTAAAAATTCTGTTCGAAAATCGGTTTTTGGGGGTTGTGTTTTTTCGATTTAAGACAGGATTTATTTTTTTGTCGATTTGCCTAAAATTTCATTAAATCAGTCCTTTCGTCTCCAAAAGCTTTTTCAGGTTGTTCTGTTTTTTCCAAAACCGGTCGTCAATTTTATGGATGATGCTCTCCAATTCAGGATGGCTTCTCAAAGGTTTGACGAGCGGGTCAATTTTCAGGAATCTCAGTATCCAGTACTGGAAATTATCCTGCATAGCGAAGACTTTGAGTTGCTCAATCGCCCTGTCTTTTTTCCCTTCGTACGCGTACTTTACTGCCATGCTCGCACTTTTGTAAATGGATTGGTCTTTTTCGCAATATTCAGTATACGCATTGAAAAATTTTGAAGCCTGTGCATCCAAACCCTCCCTTTTGTATACCAGCGCAATTTTAATGTCTTCCTGCGGATAAATATCCAGGTTGAGCCTTTCCCTGGCATCGACAAATCTTTGATAATAATAAAAGGCACTGTCGTATTTTTCCTGATAATACCAAAATTTTGCCACTTCCTGTAAAATGTCCAACCTGGTGGTATCCTTTTTCCATTCGTGCATTAACAAGCTTTCAGTCTGCGCTAAATCGCCGTCTTTGGCATACAAAATATAGGCTTTCAGCATGGGTGAGTAATAATTTTGTGGATTGCAATCCAGCGACTTATCGATGTATACATTTGCCTCCTCCACAAAACCGGTTTGAATAAGCGCATTGCTCAGGGTTAAATAAATATAGCTTCTGCTGACGGAATCGTTGGCTGCAATGTCGAGTTGAATGCCTCTGAGCGCATACTCCAGGTATTTATCGGTATTGGGGATGACACTGGCATACAAATTGGCAAGCACCTGAACCACCGACGATGAGTTAGGATTGTACTCCAGGGCTTTTTCCAGGTATGGCACGGCCAGTTGATACTTATCGGTTTGCATGTAGTAAAGTGCCTTGGACATAAGGCTTTCAGCAGATTTAGGATCGTAAAGCAGCGCCTTGTCAGCGAAGTTATTGATGCGATCGGTATATTTTTTTTGTTTCTGGTTTAAATCCAGAAAGTAGTACGATACAGCAACATCGGCATAAGCCAGCGAAAACTGCGGATCATTTGCTATGGCCTTCTCAAATAGCGGAATCGCCTTTTCCAGGCCGTCTTTCGTTCGGGTGTAATACGGTTCGAGCGCCTGCAGATAATAGTCATAAGCGGCCAGGTTGTCCGTCGGTCTTTTCTCAATCTGTTTCAATTCTTTCGCAGTCACGGTGGCCTCAACGGCATCGGCTATTTTTCGGGCAACTTCGTTCTGAAGCGCGAAAACGTCTCCCACCTCACGGCTATACTGTGCGCTCCAAATTGGCTGGTCATCAGAAGCTTTGATCAATTGAATATTGAGTAAAACCTGATTTCCGGTCCGTTGTCCGCTACCTTCCACCACATATTTTACATTCAGGTTTTTAGCAATCTCCGGAATGCTTTTATTGGCATTTCGATACTGTTCAACCGATGTACGGCTAACAACGCGCAGCGCTCCAATCTTCTGCAGGTTGTTCAACGTTGACTCCATGAGTCCGTTTACTAAATACAGGTTTAATGAATCACTACTTTCGTTTTTGAAGGGTAAAACGGCAATCGATTTTTCAATTTCAGGAGTAGCTGTGCTTTTTTTGCTGAAAAATAAGACCGACAAAACAACAGCAACCAGAAATGCGGCAGCCACCAGCGGCCACCTGTATCGCTTCAAAACAGGAATTCGCCTGTCGACATTTTCCGTTTCCGGTATTCCTTTCCTAATCTCACCGGGCGAATACCCATACTGTTCCCGAAAGCATTTGATGAAATAGGAAGTGTTTCCAAAGCCTGTCTGATACGAAATCTCGGAAACAGTCAAAGTCGTCAGTTCGAGCATTTCCTTCCCTTTTGCAAGGCGAACCTGCCGGATAAACTGACTTGCCGAAAGCTGCGTCTGTGTTTTTATTTTCCGGAGCAGGCTCGAACGGCTCATGTTCAAGGCTTCAGCCAGTTCAGAAACACCAAATTGCTCGTTCGATATATTCTCTAAAACAATCGTTTCTGCCTTTTCGATGAAGTCTGATTTTATACTTCGTGTGTCCGACATGCTCATTCCTACGAAAATAGGAAAAATTTACTCAAACGCGTTACAATTAGGCTATTCTCCGAATTAACAATTGGTCCCGGATGCTTCAAAAGTGTTATTTCTGCGTCATAATTTTTATGCCTCGCTCAAACTTGACACTTTTGGCTGCATAACTTATAGGCTTTGCTTTTATGGTTGCCTCAACTTTGTAAGACAATATTTCAAAGTCAAATCTTAAAAATTAAAATCATGAAAGCACAACAAATTATTTCGTTAAAAATGGCTGTATTCTTCCCGGTAATTATTCTATTCCTCACAAATGCCTGCACACATTCAGCCAACAAAAATAAACCGAAGTCGAAAAATAACACTGAGGTGAGGGCAACCGTAGCCAAGCCAGAAATGGACCTTCAGGCAGCAATCATATCCGGCAATCTCGATGTCGTAAAACAACACATCGAAGCCGGAACCGACATCAATACGAAAGAACAAAATGGTGGTTCAACTCCCCTGATCACAGCAGCAACCTTCGGAAAAAAAGATATTACTAAAGCTTTGATTGATGCCCATGTAGATCTGAACCTCAAAAATAATGAAGGATCGACAGCTTTACATGCGGCAGCATTCTTTTGTCGTATTGAAATAGTGCAAATGCTTATTGACGCGGGCTTAGACAAAAACATAAAAAACAATCATTATGCAACAGCCAGACAATCGGTTACAGTACCATTTACTGAAATGAAACCCGTTTACGAAATGATCTCGAAGCAATTGGAGCCACTTGGTTTAAAGCTTGATATAAAAGAAATTGAAACGACCCGCCCAATCATAGCTATGATGTTGCAGTAGCCGCTTCAGGAATCACTGAAACTCAACGACGTTGAAAAGCAACGGTTATGAATGTTTATGAAATCACATTATTCGAAATTAATAGCATGACAAAGAAGAAAATAAAGCAAATACTCCGGATCGCACTGATCATTGCCAGCGTAAGCT
Source organism: Bacteroidota bacterium (assembly GCA_023393265.1). Classification (GTDB taxonomy): domain Bacteria; phylum Bacteroidota; class Bacteroidia; order Bacteroidales; family Prolixibacteraceae; genus Aquipluma. The sequence continues at coordinate 20,778 of JAEWME010000225.1, forward strand.
CTTTGTTTTTTGTACCCTGGGTACTCGTGAAGTTATGGATAACGCCACTGCCCGATACCGTTCAGAAACAAGTTGATGAAGCAATTGATTATGGCTTGGACGGAATAATTGTTTATGTTGACCAGGGAGGAAAGGAACCGGATTTTTACGCTGCAGGCTGGAAAGACAGGGAGAAAAAGATTCCGGCTGATCCGCACGCGCTGTTCAAGATTGCCAGCATTAGCAAATTATATATTGCTGTGGCTGTCGCAAAGCTTGTTAATGACAAACATTTGTCGCTGGATAAAACGCTTGCTGATTACATGCCGGAACTTGCCGGTAGAATTGAAAATTCGGATAAGATTACTTTGAGAATGTTAGTGAAACATCGGAGTGGTATTCCCAATTTTACCGACACACCCGGCTATTGGGAAAACCCGCCAAAAACCAACGGAGCAAATCTTGAGTTGATACTGGGTAAGCCTGCTGATTTTGCGCCTGATCAAAAGTACAGCTATTCAAACACGAATTATTTACTGATAGGCGAAATTCTTGATAAAACATTGGGATACAGCCATCACCAATATATCAAAACAGAGATCCTGGCACCACTTGGGTTGACTCATACTTTTAGCTTACTGAGTGAAGTAAATCCCGACGAAGTGATGAGCGGTTATACCGTAGGTTACGATGGCGATTTAAAGAATAATGATTATGCAACTCCTGCAGGCTCGATGGTTGCGACAGCAGAAGATGTGGGCATATTTCTGAGGGCATTAAACGATGGCTCGTTGCTAAATGACCAGGAACAAGCGATTTATTCATCTATATACGAGAATGGGCACACGGGATTATTACCCGGATACTCAAGTATAGCACGGTATCACAAAGATATTGATGCCGTTGTCATTCAGTTTGTAAATACAAGCGGTGGATATACCTGGAATTTATCGGAAATCGTATACAACAGAATTCTGAGAATATTGAGAAGCAAAGAAAGCTCAAGATAAATATAGCAGTTGTGCAACCTGATTTTTGACCCGGGTTCAACTGAATCTTGGAAAAGCTAACCACACGAGAAATTTCAGCACCTTCCCCGGGCACAGGGGCTGTTTACCACAAACAGGCCCATCAGGCTGCCGTAAAAAGTGCTCATATACGGACTGCTGGTAATAGCGCAGGTTCCGGAGTTGCAGCCCACAAAGTAATAGTAGAGGAAACCGGCCAGTCCGCCCACTGCAGCGGCCACGATGTGCTTCCAGAAACGCCAGGTTTTCAGTCGCTCTTTTAATTTCGGTTTTATTTCAATCTTCTGAATCTCTTGCATGGTATTTTTTATTTATTTTCTCTAATTATACTTGATATTTTAAGCTGCCATTCGGCAAACTGCCGCCCATTGCAAACATTTCGAACAATTACTATCACCAGGATACAAGTCATGCCGAATTTATTTCGGCATCCGTCTGATAAAAAGATCCTGAAACAAGTTCAGGATGACTTGCTTTGACCGGCCTTACATTCCGGGCAGGCGTGGAA
>JAEWME010000272.1 GCA_023393265.1 Bacteroidota bacterium
GCAGTGGTTTTCGGTGGGCATCTTTGCTTTCCTGCAACTCGCGTTGATGTTTATGATGCCAAAATATTTTCCGGAGAAAAGCCATAGCGTCTAAGTATCTCAAAAATTTAGTGGAAGGATTAATCAACTTTCCCCTAGGGAAAATTTTGGTGGAAAATAAAAGCGAAACAGCGTTCGATTATGTACCAGGCGGGACATCATATCCATATTTCATTCCGAAAGTAACGTTAATTTGTGGAATGCTGATAATTCGTTTTTGTAAATTGAATCTGTCAAAATGGAGTCGATTTACCTGCATTGCATTGCCCGGTGATTATTTTGAAATGACGTTGTGAATAATTTTCGTACATTGTTCAGTGGTTATAAAACCAAAGAACCAGTAAAACCAGAAAAAATGGAAGAGGGTACCAAATTAGTCCGCATTTACACAGGAACCGAGATTCTCATCAACATTCTGAAAGACGAGTTGGAGCAATCGGGCATTGCCGCCATGGTTAAAAATGAGTTTCAGTCGGGCGTTGTCAGTGGTTTTGCAGGTGGTGCACCTGCGGCAACTGATCTTTACATTCAGAAATCGGATGTCGAAAAGGCGGTTCCGATTGTTAACGAGTTTCGCGCCATTAACGGGTAGCTCAGTTAGTCAATCCTGTCATTTCAGGAAATCCGTCAACCTTTCAAATTCGTCGCGGGCCAGTTTGTAACCATGGTCGAACAGATTTTGCCGCTTCTCACGGCTTTTCTCCGTGCGGCTGATCGAAAATTCCGGCGATGGCGCCAGAATAAACAAGCGGCCTTCTTTTTCCATCCTGAAACAAAAGTCCAGCGACTGATTATAAACTTCATTTCGGTGGAGCAGCGCATTCAAAAACTCCCTGTTTTTCCTGAAAGCCATTTTAAAGATAAATGACGCCGACATAGGATCTTTGCGGTAGCCTCGCGGTCGGGTTAAAACGACAACTGCTTTGTCATGTTTTGTCAGTGCATATTCCGCCGGAATAGAATCGGCGACGCCACCATCGAAAAATTGTTTGTTGTCGATTGTCACGGCGTTGGCTATCAGCGGGATGCTCGACGAAGCGGTGAGTACATCTGTAATTCCGAACTCAAAGATGGCCTTCCGTCCAAAAATTGCAGGTTTGCCGGTAGCGAGCGAAGTTGCGACAATGTCGAAATCAGCTTTATTTTGTTCGAATGCCTGCTGGTCGAATGGTACAAGCACTTCGGGTATTTCCCGAAAGATAAAATCCATGTTGAAATACGAACCGGTGGTCAGCAAATGGCGCATTCCCATGTAGCGCTTATCCGAGGGCATGTCAACATTTACGCGTTGGTTACGTCCTTTTTGCTTCGACATATATGACGCGCCCACGCAGGCTCCTGCCGATACACCGATCACCCGGTCGAAATCAAGCTTCTTCTCCAGAAAATATTCGAGCACTCCGGCTGTGAAAGCGCCCCTGAGTCCGCCGCCTTCGAGTACAATGCACGAGTTGTTCATCATGAAATCTAATCAGTATCTAAATTGGGGAATAATATTACGGATTATTTGCACGACAGGCGGGAATTGTACTGATTTTAGGACCAAAATTTACACAGAAAACAGAAACCTTTATAAAATCTTTATACTCCTTGCTGCAATCTTTATAAAAGCCTTATAGGTTCCGGAACAACTTTGTATCGTAACAAAATGAAACGATATGAAGACGATTGGAATGGTTGTGTTGGCAGTTGCGCCGGTTACGGGCGGACGGGCCAACGACGGAATGAACACTCAGGCATGGTACCTGACGGGCGCCTTACTTTCGGCACTGCTGCTGGCTTATCTCATTTATGCCCTCATAAAACCTGAAAAATTCTAAACCTCCCGACTATGAAATCGATGGAAATGATTCAGGTGATTTTGTTTTTTGCCTTGCTGATAGGCCTTACGCCCGTGTTAGGCAATTTCATGAGCAAAGTTTTTTCAAGCGAGAAACATATCTTGCGGCCTGTATTTGGATGGCTCGAACGACTTACTTATAAAATAGCAGGTATTAAGCCTGATGAAGAAGCCAACTGGGAAACCTATACTTTTAACCTGCTTCTTTTTAATGGGCTGGGGCTGTTGTTTGTTTTCCTGATTCAGGTTTTGCAGGCGTTTTTGCCGCTCAATCCTGCCAAACTTGGAAATGTGAGCTGGCATTCGGCCCTGAACACCGCCATCAGTTTTATGACCAATACCAACTGGCAGGGTTACTCGGGCGAATCTACACTCAGTTACTTGACCCAAATGCTTGGTTTGACGGTTCAGAATTTCGTTAGCGCTGCTACCGGAGTTGCTGTTTTGCTGGCGCTGATACGCGGTATTTCGCGCCGGACATCGGAAACACTCGGCAACTTCTGGACAGATCTGACCCGAACAACCATTTATATACTGCTGCCGCTTTCAATCCTGTTTTCGGTGGTTTTGGTGGGGCAGGGTGTTGTGCAAAATTTCGGGAGTTATCAAACCATTCATACCTTGCAGGGTGCAGAGCAGCTTATCCCCATGGGACCGGCGGCTTCGCAAATTGCCATTAAACAATTGGGGACGAATGGCGGTGGTTTCTTTGGCGTCAACAGCGCCCATCCGCTCGAAAATCCGACACCGCTCAGTAATTTTCTCGAAATGCTCGCCATTTTGCTTATCCCGGCAGCGCTGACTTACACCTACGGAAAAATGACGGGTTCTGTCAGGCACGGCTGGACGATATTCTCGGTGATGCTGGTGCTTTTGCTGGCTGGACTGGCCGTTTCGCTCTATGCCGAATATGCCAGCAATCCGATCCTGAACATCGCTGGAAACATGGAAGGCAAAGAAACCCGCTTCGGAATCACAAACAGTGTTTTGTGGTCAACATCCACGTCAGCAGCGTCAAATGGATCAGTTAACGCTATGCACGACAGCCTTTCGCCGCTTTCAGGAATGGTTGCTATGATCAACATCATGCTGGGCGAAATTATTTTCGGAGGTGTGGGTGCCGGGCTTTACGGGATGATCATTTTTGTCATCCTGACGGTGTTTATCGCCGGACTGATGGTAGGCCGCTCTCCCGAATATTTGGGTAAAAAAGTAGAAGCCTTCGAAGTGAAAATGTCGATTCTGGCCATTTTGGCGCCGGGAGCAGTTATTTTGCTGTTCACCGCGCTGGCGGCCCAAACACAGGCGGGACTGTCGAGTCTCAACAATGCAGGGCCTCACGGATTCTCCGAAATTCTCTACGCTTTCAGTTCGGCTGCCGGAAACAACGGGAGCGCTTTTGTCGGGCTGAATGCCAACACCGTTTTTTATAACCTGACGCTCGGGTTCGGGATGCTGGTCGGGCGGTTTGGCGTCATCATTCTGGTGCTGGCCATCGCCGGAAACATGGCCTCCAAAAAAATTACGCCGCCGTCGGCAGGGACATTCCACACCGACAACTGGGTATTTGCCGGTTTGCT
>JAEWME010000297.1 GCA_023393265.1 Bacteroidota bacterium
GTATTGAAAAGCGCAGGATATCAGGCTAAACCAATTCAGGCGAATTAAGAATAAAAACGGAAATTTCACAAACGTCTGTTCGATCTGCCAACAATACGAACCAACCATTGTTTCTTTTGGCGTTAAACATTCAATTATCTGATCATGCTGCGCGATTTACGCACCAACTACCAAAAGTTTGAGTTAACTGAAGAAAATCTGGCGAAAGACCCGGTTAAGCAGTTAAATTTATGGATTCAGGAAGCCATCTCAGGAAAAGAAACAGAACCCAGCGCAATGGTTTTATCGTCCATCGACGCCAACGGATTCCCTGATTCAAGAGTTGTGCTCCTGAAAGAGCTTAATAATAATGGGCTGATATTTTTCACCAATTATAACAGCAAAAAGGGAAGACAGTTAGCAGCAAATCCGAAGGTAGCGGCAAATTTTTTCTGGCCGGGAATGCAGCGTCAGGTCCGGATAAAAGGGATTACCGAAAAAATTTCTGAACAGGATTCTGCCGATTATTTCAGTAGCCGGCCAACAGAAAGTAAACTCGGTGCCTGGGCCTCACCTCAAAGCAGGATCATTGAAAACAGAGGTATTTTGGAAGACAACTACCACAAATACGAAGCGTATTACGAAAATCAGGAAATACAAAAACCACCTCACTGGGGTGGTTTCCTTATTCGTCCGGAGTACTTCGAGTTTTGGCAAGGTCGCCCCAACCGGCTGCACGATCGTTTTGAGTTTGTGCTCGATGCGAATGAATGGATCATTCACCGGCTTGCACCCTGATAATGTTAATTTTCGTGCTGACGTTTCCAGTGGCTCAAAAAGAGGTCGATTGCCCAGAGCGACAACGAGGCCAGCGCAACCATATAGGCTACTGTTGGGATTGAACCAAACATTCCAACACCCTTTTCCAGAATCGTACCGGTAGCTTTTGCAGCCGAATCGGTCACAACCGACAATGTGCCATGCTGAACCGAGCCCGATGCGGGCTGGCCAGAGGGCCACAACATATAAATAATAGTTGCAACAAAAACGACCGTTATTGCAATCCAGGTCTTTTTGCCGATGACAGGCTTATAGTCGGCCAGCAGCGGCCTTCTCATCACGGTAGCTTCAGCCATGATTCTACTCATCAGCCTGGTTTTAAAATCCGCTGAAGGAGAATCCATCTTCATCCCCTTCATCATTTCGCCGAATTGTCGATCAAGCTTGTTCATATTTTTATTTTCTAAATTTCACTTTTAAGTTCAAGCCAAAAAGTAGCTTAATTGTTTAATTATTCAGCCTTTAACAAGGCTGACCAGTTATAGCAACGAATATACCTCTTCTTTCAACATTTCCTGAAGCAACTGGTGCATCCGTTTTCTTGCCCGGTGAATCCTGATCTTCACATTACTGACAGTCAAGCCAGTAATGGCACTAATCTCATCCATCGATTGATTTTCGTAATAATAAAGTGTAACCAAAAACTGGTCGTCCTCCGGAAGTTTTGCCATTGCCAGGGTCAGGTATCTCTCCTGATCTTCTTTTTTGGTTTCCGAAAAATAATCACCCATGCGGGCTTCATCCTGATCAGAGATCTGACGATCGTCAAGCGACGCAAAACTGATTTTCCGTTTGCGCAGTTCAGAAATACAGGCATTGTATGTTATACTGTATAGCCAGGTCGAAAACCGCGACTTTCCTTCATAAGTATGAATTTTCTGGAAAGCCTTCACGAAAGTGTCCTGGGCCATTTCCTCTGCATCCTCTGCCCGCTTCATCAGTTTCAATGCCAATGTATATATCATGTTCTGATATTTATCGACCAGAAAAGTGAATGCCTGTACGTTCCCGTTTTTAACTGCATCAATATAATATGACTCGTCAGTTTTATTCATCTTTTCCAATAGACGAACTTTCCGAAACACGGTTACAATTTTTTCAAAAATTAATTCCTGAAATATTTTTCAAGAAGGCTTGTAACCGCGAAAAAATACCTGCGTCATACTGGCAAATTCGGAAAACAAAAACAACATCAAAAATTTAATATTATGAGAGTCGAAATTTTAGGCGTTTTAATCCCCTTCGCATTTTTAGGAGTTGCTTTTGCCTCCTTGTATGTTTACCTGACAACCAGGAACAAAGAACGACTGGCATTAATCGAAAAAGGAGCAAGTTCGGATTTGTTCAAATCAAAACCGGCTGAAAGTTCAGGATACCTCACCTTTAAAGCAGGCCTTTTCCTGATTGGCATCGCGCTTGGCATTATTGGCGGATATTTTTTGACGGAAGGTGGAATGGAAGAAGAACCTGCCTACTTCTCAATGATTTTTCTCTTTGGCGGAATCGGACTCGTGGTTTCTTTTTTACTCCAGGGAAAGTTCAAGAACAAATAAAGATTACCGGGCATTTTTTTTTCATCAACTGTCATTCAGGTTTAAACAAAAAGCCTGGGTGGCAGTTTTTTATTTTCAATCCGGATAAATGGTTAATTCCTGATTCTTTTCCCTGATGATACAGGCATATTCTTTTTTGTATTTTAGTGCAAATTTTAGCCAGATGACCAAAGAAAACATTCAGAAAAGGATTGAAGAACTCCGCCACCAACTAGAAGAACACAACTATAATTATTATGTGCTGTCGCAGCCAACCATTGGTGACTACGAATTTGACCTGTTGCTGAAAGAGTTGGAAAAGCTTGAAGCAGAAAACCCCGAATTTTTCGATGCCAGTTCGCCCACACAACGCGTGGGCAGCGACCTAAACAAAGAATTCGGGCAGGTACGACATCAATATCCGATGCTTTCGCTAGCAAATTCATACTCCGAAGAAGAACTGCGCGATTTCGACCAGAAAATCCGAAAACTTACCGACCAGTCATTCGAATATGTTTGTGAACTAAAATACGACGGAACGTCCATCAGCCTTCAGTATAAAAATGGCGTATTGCAACGCGCCATTACCCGTGGCGACGGCACTTTTGGCGACGATGTTACCGCCAACGTAAAAACCATCCGGAGTATCCCGCTAAAACTAAAAGGAACGGGTTATCCGGAAGAATTTGAGATGCGTGGGGAAATTTTGCTGCCTTTTTCAGAATTCGAACGAATTAACCAGGAACGAGAAGAATTGGGTGAACCGCCTTTTGCCAATCCGAGAAATGCGGCATCAGGAACGCTAAAATCACAAAAGTCGTCGATAGTAGCCGAGCGGAAACTGGACGCCTATTTTTATTATTTACTTGGTGAAAACCTGCCCAACGACGGGCATTACGAAAACCTTCTGGATACTGCGAAATGGGGATTTAAAATATCGCCCGATACCGAAAAGTGCGCCAACATTGACGAAGTGATTACCTTCATTCACAAATGGAACACGAAACGGTTTGATTTACCGGTGGCTACGGACGGTATTGTTATTAAAGTGAATTCGCTGAGATTGCAGCAATACCTGGGTTTCACAGCCAAATCGCCGCGCTGGGCCATTGCATACAAATACAAAGCAGAGCAGGCCGCCACGACACTCGTATCGGTTTCGTACCAGGTTGGACGAACTGGCGCAGTTACACCGGTAGCCAACCTCGAACCGGTTCTTTTGGCCGGAACGACTGTAAAAAGAGCTTCTCTGCATAATGCCGATATCATCAAAAGCCTCGACCTGCATTTGGGCGACACTGTTTTTGTGGAAAAAGGAGGCGAAATCATCCCGAAAATTGTTGGTGCCGACCAAAAATCGAGACACCCGATGGCGACACCGGTTACATTCATCAGGGAATGCCCCGAATGTGGCACGACGCTCATCAGGAAAGAAGGTGAAGCCGCACATTATTGTCCCAACGAAGACGGCTGTCCTCCACAGATTAAAGGAAAAATCGAACATTTCATCAGCCGAAAAGCCATGAACATCGACGGGCTCGGCGCTGAAACAATTGACCTTTTTTACAATGAAGGGTTGATAAAAAATGCGGCAGACCTGTACGATCTGAAAAAAGAGCAAATAAGTCAATTGGAGCGGCTTGGCGACAAGTCGGCTGAGCGAATCCTGAAAAGCCTTGAAGAATCGAAGCTCGTTCCGTTTGAAAAAGTACTTTTTGCGCTCGGAATCCGTTATGTTGGCGAAACTGTCGCGAAAATTCTGGCCAACCGGCTCATTAACATCGAAAAAATTGAGTTGGCAACACTGGAAGAACTGACTGAAATTGATGAGATTGGCGGGCGAATTGCGGAAAGTGTCAGAGTTTATTTTTCCAATCCTGAAAATATCCGGCTGGTAGAACGACTCAAAACAGTTGGACTGCAAATGCAACTGGACGAATCGACACTGGCAAACCGCTCGGAAAAACTAAATGGATTGTCGATTATCATTTCAGGAACCTTTGAAAAAAACTCGCGCGACGACCTGAAGAAAATGATCGAGCAAAACGGCGGAAAAAACGTCAGCTCAATCTCAAAAAACACCAGTTACCTGCTTGCCGGAAACAACATCGGACCAAGTAAACTTGAGAAAGCAGAAAAACTGAATATCCCGATTATTTCGGAAGACGACTTTCTGAAAATGATCGACTAAAAGTTTCAGATTATTATTTTATTAAGCTTTTTTATTTCAATCTAAAACTTTTAGGATTTTGAAACATCGAAAAACAAACAAATTGTTATTTTTGCAACCATTATGGGTTTTAAATCGAAATTAGCCTACCGGGTGCTGAATTCGAAACTGGATTCAGTATCAAGAGATAAAAAGGTTTTTAACCTCGACACTGCGGCAACAGCCGGTATTCTTTGGGAAATAGATCAAAAGGACACTTTTGACAGATTGAAAAAAGAATTGGAGGAAGCGCGAATTGAAACGACTGATTTGTGTTACTTGCCGCAGAAAAAAGCAGTAGTTCCCGAAGGCGTAATTGGCTTCACCAGGAAAGAAACACATTGGAGCGAAGTGCCCAAAAGCGAGATCGCAGAAAAGTTTATCAGGGAAAAATTTGACATACTGATTGACCTGACAGGACAAAAATATTTTCCGATTGTCTACCTGACGGCACTGTCGGAAGCGGCTTTTAAAATTGGTTACGCCGGAACGCAGACAAATTACTTCGACCTGAACATTGAATTCAGGGAGACACCCGAAGCCGGACAACTGGCCGAACAGATTTTGTATTATTTAAAGAGAATTAATAAAACGACGATAGAATGACACATCCTTTTACCGGAGCAGGCGTTGCGCTGATCACGCCTTTTAATGAAGACCTGAGTGTTGACTACGATGCACTGGAGCGATTGATTGAAAACCAGGTTACCGGAGGAACTGATTATTTGGTTGTACTAGGGACAACCGGAGAAACCCCTGCCCTTTCGGATGAAGAGAAAAAGGAAATCGTTCGTTTTGTGATTGAAAAAAATGCGGGGCGCCTGAAAATTATGGTCGGAATGGGAGGCAACAACACAGCAGGATTGGTTCAGGCAATAAAAAAGGCTGATTTTAACGGAATTGATGCCATTCTTTCGGTGACACCTTACTACAACAAACCCAACGCAGAAGGACTTTTTCAGCATTTCAAAGCGGTGGTTGAAGCCAGCCCGGTTCCGGTAGTACTTTATAATGTTCCGGGACGGACCGGCATTAACATGGACGCCGATACAACAGTCCGCATTGCCAACTTATCGGAAAAAGTAATTGGCATCAAAGAAGCTTCGGGCGATTTAAGCCAGTTTGCAAAAATTATAAACAATGCTCCTGGTTACTTCAAAGTTATTTCGGGCGACGACGGCCTGACGCTGCCAGCCATTGCCACAGGTTCGATTGGTGTTATTTCGGTAATTGCCAATGCGCTGCCCGGCAAACTGGCAAAACTCACCCATGCTGCGCTCGAAGGAAACCTGACTCTGGCAACGCAACTGCACCTTCAAATGGCAGAAATGCTGAAACTGATTTTCAAAGAAGGTAGCCCGGCCGGTGTAAAAGCATTAATGGAAATTATGGGAACTTCTAAAAATTTCATTCGCTTGCCCCTGGTGCCAGTGACCACAGGAACTTACAAACAAATTGAGGCTGAACTGGAGAAAATAAAATAAACCTCACGACCTGCATTTGCAGCCTTCTCCTGAGAAATATTCATACTGAAAAGTAGTGTGGGTAATTTCGAAGCGGCTCATCAGCAATTGCTTGGCCTGTTTGGTAATCAGATTGGTTTCCGAAACAGGTATATTATCAGCCAAAACCAGGTGCGCTTCAAAAAATATCTTGTGGTCGGCCAACTGCCACAGGTGAATGTGATGAACATTTTTTATCCCGCTGATTTCTTCCAGCATGGCAATTACTTCTTTCTGGTCGATCTCCGAAGGGGCAAACTGCATCAATATTCCAACACTTTCCTTCAGGATAGAAAATGTATGGATAAAAATGTATATGCTGATTAAAACAGTTACCAGCGGGTCTATCCAGTATATTTTGAATAACCAGATACAAACAGCTCCCGCAATTACTGCAACCGAAGTCAATGCGTCGCCGATAAGATGCAGGTATGCCGCTTTGATATTCAGGTTTTCCTCTTTGTTGTCGTGCAGAATAAAAACAGAAAGTCCGTTTGCCAGTAGTCCCAAAATTCCAAGTCCAAGCATCCATTTGTAATCTACCTCCCTCGGTTCGAGGAAACGCTTCACTGCCTCAAAAACCAGGAATACAGAAACTGCTATCAACGAAAGCGCGTTGATGAAAGCAGCCAATATTTCGGCTCGTTTGTATCCGAAGGTAGATTGCATTGTTTGCGGCCTCATGCCGATGCGGTGCGCCACCCAGGCAAGTACGACCGAAATTACATCACTCAGATTGTGTAGCGCGTCAGAAATAAGTGCGAGGCTCCCGGAAATCACCCCTCCAATAAACTGGCCAATTGTAATTACACTGTTGAGCAGAACAGTAATTCCAAGGTTTCGGCCGGTGTGTTCGTGGTGATGGTGATGTGTATGATGGTGTTCCATGGTGCAGGTACTTTTGAAAATTCGAAGAAAGGATACTGCCAAATTACGCAAAAAGTCGGGCAAAACAGTTATTTTAACACGAGCCAAACAAATATTTCGGGAACCGTGCAACATTCGCAAAACGGCTGTCGTCTTTCAAACAGAGATTAAAACAAATAATTGGAGAACCAGTTTCAAAATATTTACCAGGAAACCATTGACAGGTGCCGGAAAGGCGACACCAAAGCTCAGTTCGAACTTTATAAGTTGTACTACAAACTGATGTACAACGTGAGCCTGCGCATGGTTGGCAACGAAATTGAAGCAGAGGATGTAATGCAGGAAGCATTTCTGAAAGCATTCACCAAACTGGACACCTACAAAGGAGAGGTTAGTTTTGGCGCTTGGCTGAAGAAAATCGTGATTAACCGCTCGTTGGATCAGTTGAAAAAGCGAAAAGTGAAGTTCGAAGAGTTGAACGAAAAAATTCCTGACGACGCACCTGCAGATCTGAATATTTCGGAAATACAGATGGAAAAACTGAAAAAAGCGATTAACAAGCTGCCTGATGGCTACCGGGTTGTTTTAACAC
>JAEWME010000387.1 GCA_023393265.1 Bacteroidota bacterium
GCCCCACAACCGCTCAAATTCAACCTTTCCGTAAGCAACTGTCGTCGGACTGTAAAAATACCATCCGGCACCCTGTTGCTGCTGGCTTAACCCAAACCGACTTTCATTCTGACGATAAAAACTTCGGTTCATCAACTGTTGAGACTCCATTTGTTTTGCCAGCTTTTCCTTCTCAAAAACATCCTTTATCCACTTGTCAATCAATGCGTTCCTTGCACCATCATCCATGGCAGCCAGGCGTTGCAGGCTATCTTCGCGTTCCACCATGTAGATGTTGTCGGTCAGGCGCGTAAGACTTTTGTGGCGCTCAGAGATTTGCTGATAATTGGGATATTTGTTATCGATGACCACCATCGCACTATCGTAATAACTTTGTGCTTTCTTATAGCTTGGTTCATCAAAGTAGATCTCGGCCAGGGTGAGGCACGAAAGTGCGCGCTGATATAAGTTATTAAGGCTCAACGACGCCGATTTGGTATATTCCTGAATGGCTTGTTCGCGATTGCCTTCTTTCATCGAGATGTTCCCGATGGCATAATAAATCTGGTCGCGGAAATCAGCATTCTTCTTATCGCGAAGCATTTTCCGGAGCTCTTTCTTCATCTTTTCGGCGTCGCCAGTTCCGGAGAAAGTACCGGCCGCATTGATGTGCGCATTGAATGCCATGCGGTAAGGCGGATTCATGCTAGCAACTTCGCGGAACATGGCAGAAGCTTTTTCTGTATTCCCTGTTTCCTGATACCATTGGGCAAGCACATATTTATACCGTACACGATCGGCTTTCCTCCCGGTTTGTTTTACCGCAATTGTAAGAAACGGTATTCCCTCCGTATATGAATTTTGCCGTGCATAATAGTCGGCAGTGGCAACGGCTAGCTCTGCATCCAAACGCTTCGGAAAGTTCTGATCGGTCTGCATCTGCTGAATAATCTCGTATGCCTCTACATAACGCTCCATTTCGGTGTAGGTGCGAATCAACCAAACATAGGCGGTGTATCGCGAAGGATCATCCTTAAATTTTCGGACGACATAGGAAAAATTTTCAGCGGCAGAACTGTACGAATGCTTGTAAAAATAGGCTTGGCCCATCAGGATGTAAGCGTCGTCGATCCAATCATTAAACTCATCCCGACTGGCAAATTTAATGTACGACTGGCTCCTGTGCTTTCTTCGTTTAGGCTTTTTGGTGATGGAGTGCGATTGAATCAGCTTCGAAGCTTTCATGATAGCATTGTCCATGTCGGAACCTGCAGCGTTGCCGGTTGAAGGGATGCTCGATTTGAACAGAGGCAGTATTTTCGAATAATCATCTTCGACTGAGTTATCGATCTTTTCAATCCCTTTCCGGAGGCTTTCGCGACCATTATAATAAACATTGTAATGCGCTGTCAGATTGTGGTATCTGCGCGATAAGGCCGTGTTTTTCTCGGTCGAACATCCGGCCAGAAAAAAAAGCACAATTATGAAAGATATGCGATATAAAAAGAGTCTGCCCAATCTCAGAATTTTGTTGACTTTAGGATAAACTGCCAAATCAGAATAATATTGTATAAATCCGCCCCTAAAATACAGGTTTTTCCCTTTACTCACTTCATTTTTGACGCACACATGGGCAAAACTTTCAAATTCGCAAATCGGGCAGTTAACGCATCGTGCAGAATTATTTCTTACTTTTGAAAAAACCACACAGTTACAGGCTTTCCGGCTAATTTAAATCAACCGGTTAAAGATAATTCTGTTTGTGAAAACGGTCTCCTGACAAATAGCAATTTCTCAGGATGAAAGTTTTGGATCGAACTTGAAAAGAACAAATGAAACAACGACCTTATAAATTTGGCATTGCGCTTAGTGGCGGAGGTGCCCGCGGAATCCTGCACATCGGGGTATTGGAAGCGCTCCGGAAATATGGTATGCACCCTGAAATCATTTCGGGAACCAGCGCCGGGGCACTGGTCGGCGTTTTGTATGCGGCAGGACTCGAACCACTCCAGATACTGGAACTGGTGAAAAGCGCCAAAATGCACAAAATGATTAAATGGAAAGTGCCGTCGAACGGGCTGTTTGACATGAAAAAACTGCAGGTGTTACTTGAGCAACATATTCCGGTTGATGATTTTGCATCGCTTAAAAAGCCATTTTTCTGTGCGGTAACCAACCTGAATTCGGGACTTCCGGAGATAAAAAGTTCAGGAAAACTGCTGCAATGGGTTTTGGCTTCGGCCTCAATCCCGGTTATTTTCGAACCACAAATCATTGACGGAACAATTTATGTCGATGGCGGAATTTTTGACAACCTCCCGGTTGGCTGCATCCGCAACCAGTGCCGATTCCTGATTGGCGTTCATGTCAATCACAATGGTATGGAAAATAATATTTCAGGATTTAAAGCAATTGCCGAACGAACTTTCAGACTGGCAGTAGCAAAAAATGTTGAAGAAAGTCTTGATCGTTGCGATTTTATCATCGATCCGCCGCAAACAAGAAAATTCAATACGTTCGACTTTGGCAAAGCCGACGAGATTTTCAGGATAGGTTTTGAAGAAACCGAACACCGCATCCTCGAACTCTTTGGCTCTGTCGACCTGGAACAAGTGATTCAGGAGAAGAAAAATCGCGCAATAAAAGATCGGTAGTATCCGTTTTCTTATCTGCTTTAACACGCTCAATTATTGCCAAAAGTACTTATCTTTGTGACAATTATCTAAACCTACTTACCCGCTAAGCCGTCTTTCTGTTCCGGATTTATTAATTATAAAAATAACCCATGAAAAAACTGCTATTTGTTTTATCAGTTGTTGTGCTGACATCCTGCGGACAGCACAAAAAAGAAATTGCCCGCATGCAAGCAAAGCAAGATAGCATTGCCGCGCTAAATGTGCAAAAAGACAATTCGATCCTGGAATTTATCGGTGCAATGAACGAAATTCAGACCAACCTCGACTCCATCAAGACCATCGAAAAAATCGTTTCAGTTCAGGCTGCTCCCGGCACCGAGCTCAAAGCTGAAGCTAAAAAACGAATCATCGAAGACATTGCGCAAATCAACAACCTGCTGCAAAAAAACAAGGAGTTGGTTAAATCGTTGCAGGGAAAACTTCGTGCGTCGAACATGAAAATTGCCGAACTCGAAAAGATGATCGAAAACCTGAACAAACAGGTAGCCGAGAAAGATGTCGAGATTGCCGACCTGAAAGATCAGCTCGAACACTTGCATGTTGATGTGGCCAATCTGAATCAGCAAATTGCCGACATCACAGAGAAAAGCGAAAAAACTGTCAGCGAAAAAAATAAGGAAATAGAAGGCCAGACCATTGCGCTAAACACAGCTTTTTATGCTTTTGGAACGAAAAAGGAGCTGACCGAGAAGAACGTGATTGAAAAAGAAGGCGGCGTTTTGGGAATGGGCAAGACCATCAAAATGAAAAAGGATTTTAACCGCGACTATTTTATGAAGATCGATATTCGCGAGTTTAAAGAACTGCCTCTCAATACCAAAAAGGCAAAACTTGTTACCTACCATCCGGATGGATCCTACCATTTCACAGGAACCAAAACGGTTGAGAGCCTGGTAATCGACAAGCCCGAAGATTTCTGGAAGGCCTCAAAATATCTGCTGATTGTGGTAGAATAAAACGGTTCAGGAATAAAAAAAAAAAAGGGATTCCATCTTTTTGAAGAGATGGAATCCCTTTTTTTATAGCTCTAATTCGAAATTCTACTTTGTTACTTTGATCAGCTTTTGCCAGGTAGGATTTAGCGCGCCATTCTCGAAGACCTGAATGTTGGTCAAACTCGACAAACTATCCTCTGCGCTCACCAGTTGGATCTTGCAGTCGATCTCTCCGACCCGCTTAGAGGTGAAAAGCCTGGAATTGTCATTTTCATTCAATTCAGAATAACTCCAACCCGAATCATCCTGCCCATCGGGAAAAAGCCAGCTTTTACCACTAATCTTTACCTTAACCGAAGCCCCACTGGGCAACTTCGCTTTCATTGAATAAGTCCCTACCGGAAGAGATATTTGCGACTTATCAAGCAAATTTATTCCATTATCTCCTGTTGGAGGATAGTCGATTATATATAACGGAACTGCTTTCGAAACATTAATGACTTTTTGCCATGTAGGTTCAGTTGCTCCATTCTCATAAACATATATATTCACTTGATTCGACCAGGAACTATCGATATAAGCTTCGAACATGACTTTGAAATCAACTTCTCCAGCCCGGGTAGCGGTAAAAATTCTCGAATTGTCGGCAAAATTCCAGTCAGTAAATGTCCATCCTGTTCCCTCCTGAAATGCCGGGAAAAACCAGTTCTGTCCGCTGATTTTGACTTTCAGGCTGGAACCTTCGGGCAAAATGGCTTTCATCGAATAATCGCCTGCTGTATATTCTGTCTTCGCTTTGTCAAGTATATTTAATCCGCCAGCGCCCGATTCGGGATATACAATAAAGTTCGTGAAAACGAATTCAGTACGGTCGATAAACTGACTGATGTACTTCTCGAAATCAGGAACGCTAACATTGAGTCCCAACGATTCGTAACGACTTTCCAAATTTCCGCGAATTTCCTCCGGCTTAATGCTACGTGCGTTATTAATCAGGATTGTACCCAGTGTCTGGCTGTTCAAAACGCCGTCTTCCCGAATATCCGTACTGATGTTGGCGATTAATTCCGACAAACCGGCAACCGAAAGGTAGCCTTGCAAAATGGAAGAAATGGCCAGTAAAATCGCATTGTCTTCGCCCGGCTTCGAGATGTCGAGTTCTTCCGATTCAGCCATGTCCGGCTTGCTCATTTCAAAAATACCCAGAATTTCAGACTGAGCCTGTTTCTTAGCTTCGGCAAAACTCTTTCCTTCTGAAATAAGGTATTCAACCCTTCCCTTTTCCAGCGTTGAGAGCACATTTACATTCAGGCTGCTTTTACTGGTCATATCCGAAAGTGCAAAAAGAGTAAGTTGTGATTGAGAACTTGCATTCGCTACTTCGTTGAAATAAAAACCATCAGCCTTAAGCAGTACGTATTGCGAACTGAGGTCAACATTCTTCACTTCAAAAGTTCCTTTGTTATCCAGAATTTGTGAAGGGTAGTTTTTCCCGGTCGGTTCCAGTTCTTCATCCAACTCGTAAACGGTTATGGCCGTACCATTCAAATAAGGACCTTTTTGCACAAAGCCGCTTACTTTTTCGAGCGTTAAACCTTTCGGAATTTCGTTGTCGTCTTTACACGAAAATGCAATCAACAACAACATCAGTAAAAACAATGGCAGTTTTTTCATGACTTGATATTTAGATTTTTATAAGTAATTTATCTTCAAAATATTCTGCTACAGACTTCAACCGTAGGATATATATTCCCGATTTTAAGAATTCGAGGTCTAACCTGAAGAGTTCCACCCCCGAATCAAAGCACTGATAATAAACCAATTCACCGTTAACTGTATAGAATTCAACATTTACATCACCTTCGGTGCGCGCCGGAAATACCAGATTCAGTTCGTTACAGAAAGGATTTGGGAATACTTTCATTTTCAACTCCGATCGAAGGTTGGTGGCTTTTTCGATGATATCTCGGCTGTAGTAGCATTCAGGGTAAGTCTCATTGGTATAAATCGCGTTCCCGTTTTCCTGAACGCAGAGCAAAATCCTTTTTTTTCTGACAGGCTCAAAATAACAATGGTTGATAATTCCCTGCAAACTCCCTATTTTTTCAATCCATGTATCGTTGTCGGTTCCATCGCTTAACTGGATGCGCAATCTTCTTTTTCCGTTTATCTCGATCGAATCTACTTTTGTTACTTTCATTTGCTCGTAATGACCTCCATTTTCAACTGACGACAGCAAAAGCGAGTTTCCTGCCTGAACTGAAAAATCGTAGAGCAGTAAATCAGCATAGCTATCATAGTTCAGGAAGTGATAATAAACTCTTTTTTCCACCTCCCTGATTAGTCCAGTCAATTTCCAACCGACTCCCAACGAGTCGTCGCTTTGCCATATTTTCAAATACGTTTTGTCGTTGAGAATGGTATCGCCCGAAAATTTGATGTGATAACTTGAGATCGAATCCTTTCCTGATGAATCCCTGAAAGTAGTCATCCCCGACCACACAACGCCTTCGTTAACAAGGCAATCCGTTTTCTGTAGGACCGAAATACAGTCGGCGTATCTTGGATTCGAATACAGCAAACCCGCATCGGTCGACACGCACCGTACCTCGTCAGAGGATCCACTCACCGCAAAAACATCGGCATAAAAAGGATTTTCAAGATTTCCAATTCCCTCAATCCAATCCATCACGAAAGGAAAATCAATGTAATAATCCTCCGGACGAACTTTCAGTCGTTTATGCTTTATCCCGTTCAATTCCACCGAATCAACAGCAAGGACATGATACTCAGCAGAGTCTAAATCAAAATACGGACAATAAACTTTATCGCCAACCCGAAGACCAAAATCATAAAGCACATATTCCTTCCCCTTCGCTGTTTTCCTGAAAAACACTGTTTTTGCATCGCTTCGAATAAAACCGATACGCTCGGATGAAAGAAGCGGCTCCTGGTTACAAGTTCTTGTCACCTGTGAATAGGTTTTTTGGTTGATTAAGGTGTCCTTCTCCAGGTGGTAGCTCATCATGAATACCGGTCCAGGCATAAAGGGTTCTATACTTCGCTGCACGTTCCATTCAGGATGGTCAGACACACCAGGAAAAGATACTTGGCAAAAAACAGGGATTCCAATCAAAATAAAAATGAGCAGAAGAACCAATCGATTCATCGTCATCGTCTGTTAGTTTTAAACAAACTAATTTACCAACATAACACCATAAATCAAAACTAAATCAGGTTGAAATAATAAAAGGATGACATCTTTTAGTTAAATGTCATCCCTCTTTGAAGTTGCCAGCTAAAACTTCTATCGATTAAAGGCAAGACGTTTACCAATCTTTCCAAAAATGATGTTGCCGCGATCGAAAACCAGTTCACCGTTAACAAAGGTCTGAGTTACCTGGTGCGAGAAAGTCATGCCTTCGAATGGCGACCAGCCGCATTTGTACAAAATATTCTCGGGAGAGACAACCCATGCTTGAGCCGGATCGACCAGCACCAAATCGGCAAAATAGCCTTCGCGGATGTAACCACGTCGATCAACCCGGAATAAATCGGCTGGCGCATGGCACATTTTTTCAACCACCCGCTCCACCGAAATCAATCCCTTTTTGCTCATTTCGAGCATCGCCACCAGCGAATGCTGAACGAGCGGCCCTCCTGACGGCGCTTTGAAATAGGAATGCTCCTTTTCCTGAAGCGTATGCGGCGCATGATCCGTTGCCACCACATCAATACGGTTGGAACGGAGCGCTTCCCAAAGTGCGGCTTTGTCTTCAGCCGATTTGATGGCCGGATTCCATTTGATGCGTGTTCCGTAGGTAAGGTAGTCGTGCTCGTCGAACCACAGGTGATGAACGCAGGCTTCAGCAGTAATGTGCTTTTCCGAAGGTTTTCCCGGCGAGAAAAGTTTCATCTCTTCGGCGGTCGAAAGGTGCAGTACATGCAATCGTGTTCCGAATTTGGTAGCCAGTTCAACCGCTTTGGCCGACGAACGGAAGCAAGCTTCGGCGCTACGAATTTTAGGATGTGCCGAAATCGGGACAAATTCGCCATATTTTTCGCGGTAGATGGCTGTATTCCTGATGATGGTCGGCTCGTCCTCACAATGTGTGGCCACCAGCAATTTGGTGTTCCTGAAAATATCCGAAAGCACCTGTTCGTTGTCAACCAGCATATTTCCGGTTGATGAACCCATAAATATTTTGATGCCGCAAACCTTCGATCCGTCGGTTTTCAACACTTCATCCAGGTTATCGTTGGTAGCCCCCATGAAAAACGAATAATTTGCAGCCGACACTTCCGCTGCTCGCTCATATTTCTGCTCAAGCAATTCTTGGGTTACCGCCTGCGGATTGGTGTTGGGCATTTCCATGTACGAAGTCACCCCGCCAGCCACGGCAGCACGCGATTCGGTGGCAATTTCGCCTTTGTGCGTCAGTCCTGGCTCGCGAAAATGCACCTGATCGTCAATCACACCCGGAAGCAGGTATTGCCCGCCGGCATCTATTATATTGACTTGCCCTGCAACTGTTTCCGGAGCAATTTCTCCCGCTGCAACGCGTGCAATCAACTCGCCGTCAATTAGTACCGATCCTGTGAATATCTGTCCCTCGTTAACAATCCTGGCATTTTTTATGAGTGTCTTCATTGTAGTTGTTTTTTGGTCTGGCTGCATCCAATCAAAATTACAGAATATATAAACAAAAAGACCGCGGTTGCGGTCTTAAATTCGGTCGATTTATTTTTCAGTGGCTTATTTCACCTTTTCGTAGCGGGTAAACCAACTCCTGATTTTCATTTTCAGTACGCCCCAAAGAGCCTCGTTGAAAATACCGCCGCTCATTTTTGAGGCGCCCTGAGTCCGGTCTTTAAAAATGATCGGTACCTCAACAATTTTAAATCCGTGCTTCCATGTTTTAAACTTCATTTCGATCTGAAAACCATAACCTTTCAGGCGGATGTTATCAAAATCGATGGTTTCGAGTACCCGGCGACGGTAACATTTAAAACCGGCTGTAGTATCCATAATTTTCATGCGGGTTACCATCCGTACATATACCGATGCTCCGTACGACATCAGCACCCGACCCAGCGGCCAGTTTATTACATTGATACCGGTGATATATCTGGAACCTATTGCCAGGTCGGCATTTTGCCCCACACATGCTTCGTAAAGCTTCTCAAGATCTTTCGGATTATGCGAGAAATCACAATCCATTTCATATACAAAATCATACTTGCGTTCGAGCGCCCAATGAAAACCGGCAAGATAAGCTTTGCCAAGTCCTTCCTTTCCGGCCCGTTTCAGGATGTGAAGCTTTTCAGGAAATTCGGGAAGGATTTTCTCCACAATTTGGGCTGTTCCGTCGGGCGAATTGTCGTCGATGATTAAAATTTCGAAAGGAACCGTTAATGAAAAGACCTTTCGGATCATCCGCTCAACATTTTCCTTTTCGTTGTAGGTTGGAATTAATACCAGGTTTCGATACACGCTGTATGATTTTTTCTGCGAAAATACAGCTTTTTTGCCGTCAACATGCTGCAAGCTTCATGTTTAACAATTTTTAGAAGTTGACGATAAGGTTTTGTACATTCAGGCAAGCTGAGTTTTATTTATTTTTTTGTAATCTTATTATCCTATATTCAGCCACTCAAAAACACTTGGCAATGAAAGCAAAATTCCTGAATGTCATTTTCTGTCTGCTGATAGTCAGCACTTCTTTTTCGCAAAACCTGCCCGAAAATCTGAAAGTTGTCTCTTCTCCGGCGGGAGACCGGCCAACAAAAATCGACAAAGACGGGCAAACGATTATACCCAACGGTAGAATTATTAAGCCAATAGGAAAGACGATCGAGGTGGCGCCTCATCCCTTCGGACTGACACTGAGCCATGACGGGAATGTGGCAGTAACCGCCAATTCAGGGATCAAGCCAATTTCAATTTCAATTATTAAAAATCTCATCGGCGGCGAACCGACTGTTATACAGGTTCCGCCCGGACCATCGACAGACAAAGGCGTGCTGGCTTCGGTTTTCATGGGGCTGGCCATTTCGCCCGATAATAAAACCGTTTATGTCGCAGGCGGACAAGCCAACTGCATTTACCTGTTTTCTACGGAAACAGGTGCCAAGCTGGATTCGATTGATTGTTCGGTTGACGAAGAAGGCGACACTCGGCCCGATGGCTACATTGGCGACCTGAAACTAACCGGCGACGGGCGTTTCCTGTATGCGGTCGATCAGATGCTTTTCAGGATGATTGTGGTTGATACCCGTACTAAAAAGATTGTGGCAAGCGCCAAAACAGGTCGTTACCCGTTCGGAATCATCCTTTCGCCCGACCAAAAGAAAGTGTATGTGGCCAACGTAGGCATGTTCGAATATTCCAAAATCGATGACATCGAAGAAGAAAAAGACTACGACAAAGCCCTCGGCTTCCCGGCATTTGCCTATGGCACCAAAGAGGCAGAAGAAGGAACGCGCATAGACTCGCTCGACATTCCGGGGCTGGGCGGCCTCAATACTCCTGAGTCATTTTCGGTGTGGTCGTTTTCGGTGAAAAACCCTGCAAAACCGAAGATTCAGGCAAAAATAAAAACCGGGGTGCTGGTGGGCGAAACCATCGCAGGCATTCCGGCAGTTGGCGGATCGAGCCCCAACTCGCTGGCGGTGACCGACCAATATGTTTTTGTAAGCAATGGGACGAACGATAATATTTCGGTGATCGACCTTAAAAACGACCACATCAAAACAGAAATTGCCCTCAAGCCGGTTGATGCAGTGAAGCAATTTCGTGGCGTCATCCCATTTGGACTGGCCGTTTCGCCCGACCAAAAAAGACTTTACGTTGCTGAAGCAGGAATCAATGCCATTGGTGTTATCAACATTGCCAGCCTGAAAGTGATCGGTCATCTTCCGGTAGGCTGGTTCCCATCAAAAATTGAACTTACGCCCGATGGCAAAAAGCTCGTCGTGAGCAATGCCAAAGGATATGGCAGCGGCCCCAATGGCGGACAACATTTTCAGGAAGGAAAAGAAGGCACCTACATTGGCGCACTGATGAAGGGAACCGTTTCGGTGATTGATGTTCCCGACGACAGCAAATTACCCGAACTAACAGCCGAAGTGATTTCGAACAACTATAAAATTGAGGATTATGCAAATGTGAAAAAGCTGCGCGGCAACAACCCGATTCCGATCTTCGGAGGAGAAAAAGAATCGCCCATCAAATACATCGTATTTATCTCGAAAGAGAACCGAACGTTTGACGAAATTTTCGGTCAGGTTGAAAAAGCCAACGGCGATCCAACTATTGCCCGCTATGGCCAGCATGTCACGTTTACCAACCACGCCGGAACCAACAAAGTAACTGACGCTACGGTGATGCCCAACCACCTGAAACTGGCAGGCGAATTTGCCATTGCCGACAATTTTTATGTTGATTCAGACGTTTCGGCCGACGGGCACCGCTGGCTCGTGAACACTTACCCCAACGAATGGGTTGAATCGACCACACCAGCAAGTTATGGAGGCAACCGCTCCTACAATCCCAAATCGAAAGCGCCCGGCAGCCTCGGCATGAACGGTGCAGCCGGTGCCATTTATCCTGAAGACTACAACGAAGCCGGATCGATGTGGGACCACCTCGAACGAAATGAAGTTAATTTCTACAATTTCGGCTTTGGCGTCATGTTCGAACCCGCATTTTACGACGACTCGTTTAAATACACAGGAATCAAGCATTATGTGAATTTTCCGGTTCCGCGCCCGATGTACTCAAAAACATCGAGAACCTATCCGACCTATAATACGGGGATTCCCGACCAGTTCAGGATTCACCAGTTCATCGAAGAATTCGGCGAAAAATGGGTAAAGCCTGGAGCCGAAATGCCTTCTATTGTTACGGTTATCATTCCCAACGATCATGGCGCAGAAGAAAGGCCCGACGGCGGTTACCCGTTCCGCGAAAGCTACATGGCCGATAACGACCTGGCCGTTGGACGCATCGTTGAGTACCTTTCGCACACACCCTACTGGAAAAATATGGCCATCGTCATTACAGAAGATGATGCACAGAACGGCATCGATCACGTAGATGCCCACCGCAGCGTGCTGATGGTTATTTCGCCTTATGCCAAACGAAACTACGTGTCGAAAGTGCACTACAGCTTCGGCAGTATTTTTAAAACTTTCTGGAATGTACTTGGATTGCCATACCTGAACCAATACGATGCTGCGGCAAACGACTTTGCCGATTTCTTCACCGAAAAGCCTGACTTTACGCCTTACAACGCAGTGCCGTCGGACCAGCGGATTTTTGACCCGAAAAAAGCGCTGACACCGCTGGACGAAAACTTTGACTGGAAGGCAGTGAAAGAAGCCCCGCTGATGGATGATCCGGAAGATATGCTGGATGACCAAAAAGAAAAGCCGCAATATCGCCTCGAAGACCAGAAGAGGAGATAGCACGGCTTTGGTGATCATTTAGATGAATCGGCTATCAATGAAGCCTGAAGGAATTTACCATTTCATCTTTCCTTCAGGAAGTGGGGGCTTACTTGCATCCCGCCGCGAAAGAGCGAGTTCGAAAAAATGGTTTAACCGCACATTCTGTGAACGGCTTAAAACCATATCGAAACCATCTTTTCCGAGGTAAATCCTATATTTGATTTGCCTGGTATTCTTAATTGAAGCCCACAGGTTCTCCTGAATCGGGAAACGGCATTTTATCAACTGATAATTACTGGTCGTAATGTTGGTCGCTTTCGTTTCACTGCTATCCCCTGATTTATCGGTTGTTTCGGTTTGCATGGCGATTTGGTTTTGCCTGAGTTTCCCGGCCATCATTCTAATAACTTCTCCGTCAAGATTTATGAATGCAACGGAATCCATATCATCAACCCCCAGTGGAACAGTCAAATTGAATTCTACCCCAACAACTGAATTGCCGTCTTCGGCTTGTTCGAATAGGTAGGTTGCCGTCACCCAATAATCTTTCGAAACCATCACACCCTTGTCCCTTTCGGCCGATTTGGCATGCACATATTGGAGCAATTTAATATTCTGAATCTTTTTGTACGGATCGTTCGTGTCAATCAACTGGCTCTGGGTAACACACGAACTTAAAAATGAACTAATAAACAATAACAAAAGGTAGCGTTTCATATTCCTGAGATTTTGATTTTAGTTTTCGTACTTAACAAAAATTATTCCAGTCTTTCCCTACTCAAATATTTTCTAAAACAACCGCTAATCCAGTGTTCACAAACATTAACAACTCTTTTTACTTTAAAGTTAAACTTTAAAAGTAAACCCGAGTCTGAAGACTGTTAATTGAAATGGATATTGAAAATTTACGGACTAAATTAAAAGAGAGAAGATGAGAAAGATTTTTTTATTGGTGTTGACATTAATTTTTCTGATTACAGGATATGGCTACTCCCAGATTCCGGGGAGAGCAGCACCGGCAAATCCGAATACCTTGCCTAAAAATGGAAAAATAACAGGAAAGATTATCGATGCCGACAGCAATACCCCCATGGAATATGCCAACGTTTCGATATACCGCAAACAAGATTCAAAACTGGTTTCGGGAGCCATTACCAATGCTACCGGAACTTTTGAAATCGGAGAACTGCCTTTTGGCGCCTATTATGTTGAAGCGGCTTTTATTGGTTTCGAGAAAACAACCATCAACGATGTGAAAATTGTTCCGGCATCGCAAACAGTGAACCTTGGAACCATTTCTCTAAACGTCTCACGACAGCAGATTGGTGATGTAAACGTGGTGGCAGAACGCGGCCGCATTGAATACAAAATCGATAAGAAAGTAATCAATGTCGGGAATGATATCAATGCAGCAGGAGGAACGGCTGTCACCGCACTCGAAAATACGCCTTCGGTAGACGTTGACATCGACGGAAATGTGAGTCTCCGCGGCTCATCTAATTTCACCGTGATGATTGACGGCAGGCCCAGTGTGCTAAGCGGCAGCGATGCGCTAAAACAAATTCCGTCATCTGCTATCCAAAACATCGAGATCATTACCAACCCGTCGGTGAAATATGATCCCGACGGATCGGCAGGTATCATCAATGTTGTGATGAAGAAAAATGTTCTTTCAGGAATCAACGGAATTGTAAATGTAAATGTTGGAACCGGCGATAAATATGGCACCGACATGATGTTGAGCTACAAAACAAAGAAATACAACCTGTTTTTGGGCGGGAACTGGAATGACGAGACCAACTACGGAAAAATGAGATCGACCCGCGAAACCTACGAAAACGACACAACCACGTTTCTAACCACCAAAGGAAGACGAGACATGTCGCGCGGAGGCAAGCAACTAAAAGGTGGATTCGACTATTTCCTGACAGACAAAACTTCGATCACATTATCGTCACAAATCGGGAGTTTCGATTTCGACAGCCATGGTGGCGGAAACATCCACAAATATGAGCAGCCCGGCACGCTGGATGTATATTCCATTCAGGATAATTTGTCGTCCAGATCGGGAAACTATGTAAGCGCAACAGCCAGCTTCCAGACCAAATTTAACGAAGATGCCACCCACAAACTGGAAGGATCGTTCGACTACAGAAACCGCAAAAGCGACTCCGACGAAAACGATGATGAATATGTATCGGATCCGCTCTACACCAGCACCGGTGAATAC
>JAEWME010000378.1 GCA_023393265.1 Bacteroidota bacterium
GAAAATCACTCATCGACTATCAGTTGTTCAATGCACACCTTGCCGGTTTCGAGGAAGTTTTACTTGTGCTGCATCCTGAAGACCACTTCACTCAGGAATACTATTTTAAACAAATCCGGTCGGACAAACAGGGCTATTTACAGGAGATTAGAAAAACCGGATGAAGAAACCATCGCCCGGATATTTTCTGAATCCGGAAGGATCGAGGTAAGCATGAATGCGTTAGTTGTCCTTGCAGAAGAATTGATCCCTTACCTGGAGAAAACACCATTTGGCTATCGTCCGGAATTATTTAAAAGAGAATTATAGTTTCTAGATTACAAAAATAAAATTGACTGTTTGAAAGAATCATCCCGTCCATTTTGTAGAGAATGTAAAGGCAAATGAACTTTTTGAAGAGCATATTGCATAAGCTTTTGGTGGAATAGCCGAAGTTATTCAACTGGATTACTATCATATAGTTATAAAATATAAAAAAATGACCCTTATCAAATCAATTTCGGGAATCAGGGGGACGATTGGCGGCAAGGAAGGAAACGGCCTGACTCCTGACGATATCATCAAGTTTGTGGCTGCTTTTGGCACTTGGCTCAAAAAACAGGATACTACGAGCAGAAAAGTTGTAATTGGCCGCGATGCCAGAATTTCCGGCGAAATTGTTTCCAAACTCGTGTGCGGCACATTACAATCGCAGGGACTGGATGTTGTTGATCTCGCATTATCAACCACTCCGACCGTAGAAATGGCTGTGGTTGCAGAGAAGGCAATCGGAGGAATTATTTTGACTGCAAGCCATAATCCCAAAGAATGGAATGCATTGAAACTCCTTAATCGCCTGGGCGAATTTGTCTCTGCCAGAGACATTCAACTTATTATCGATTGGGCCGACCAAGGAAATTATGAGTATGCAGAAGTGGATTCTTTGGGCTCTTATTCGGTAACCAGGGATTATTTTTCTTATCACATTGAGACCATTAAAAACTTACCATTAGTTCATGCTGATGCGATTAAAAGCAAGAAGTACAAGGTCGCTGTCGATGCAGTTAATTCAACAGGAGGCATTGCAGTTCCGATGCTGCTCAAGAGCCTTGGAGTTGAAACGGTTCATTTACTGAATTGCGAGCCCGACGGAAAGTTTACACATAACCCGGAACCATTAACGGAGAATCTTACTGAACTCAGGGAAGTGATGCTGACCGGCAAATATGATTTAGGCATCGCTGTCGATCCTGATGTTGACCGGCTGGTGTTTATTTGTGAAAACGGCGAACCATTTAACGAAGAGTACACTTTGGTTGCTGTAGCTGATTACGTTTTAGGTCATACGAAAGGAAACACAGTTTCTAACCTCTCTTCAACAAAAGCTTTGCGAGACATTACAGAACAAAGGGGCGGACAGTATTTTGCCTCGGCAGTTGGGGAAGTGAACGTGGTTGAGAAAATGAAAGAAGTAAATGCAATCATTGGAGGCGAGGGAAACGGAGGTGTGATTTATCCGGAACTGCACTTCGGAAGAGATGCCCTTGTCGGGATTGCACTGTTGCTAAGTTACCTGGCTTCAGAGAACAAGACCCTTTCAGTGTTGAAGGAAAGTTACCCCATCTATTACATGTTTAAGCACAAAATTGAGCTTTCCTCTGAACTGCCAATTGAAAATATTCTGACAAAGGTGAGGGAAAAATATCCGCATAATGAAATCATTACCATAGACGGGGTCAAGGTTCACCTGGACAAACAAAGCTGGGTGCACCTGCGAAAATCAAATACAGAACCGATTATTCGAATCTATTCAGAAGCAGATTCTTTCGAGAGGGCAAAAGAAATCGCTTTTGATGTTGAGTTTCTATTGGCCTAATTAAAATGAAGGAGGAGAAAAAATGAAGAAAATTTTAGTAACGGGCGGTGCTGGGTTCATCGGTTCGCATACGGTTGTTGAACTTTTTAATGCTGGTTTTGAACCGGTAATCATTGATGATTTCAGCAATTCTGATCCGTCAGTGCTGGAAGGGTTGAAAAAAATATTGGGGCATCCTGTTAAATGCTATAGCGAGGACTGTAACGATGCCGTGGTTTTGGAGAAAATTATCCTTGATGAACAAATTGAAGGAGTCATCCATTTTGCTGCTTTTAAGTCTGTAAATGAATCTGTTAATAAGCCACTAAGTTATTATTCGAACAATGTTGGTTCATTGATAACCTTGCTGGAAACGATGCTGAAGAATGAGGTGAAAAACCTTGTTTTTTCATCGTCTTGTACTGTTTATGGTCAGCCAGACGAAATTCCTGTAACTGAAAGCACACCGCGAAAACCGGCTACATCTCCTTATGGAAATACAAAAGCCATTTGCGAGGATATCATACGCGATACGATTGCATCAAAAGTTCCGATTAAGGGTATTTCATTGCGATATTTTAATCCTATTGGGGCGCACGGATCGGGATTGATCGGAGAGTTGCCTCTGGGAGTTCCAAACAACCTGGTTCCGTTTGTGACTCAAACAGCGGCGGGAATCAGGGAAAAATTGACTCTTTTTGGCTGTGACTACGATACTCCCGATGGAAGCTGTATTCGCGACTTTATCCATGTTGTTGATCTGGCCAAAGCGCATGTTGCAGCGTTGAACTTTTTGCAAAATCAACCGGATGATAATTTCTATGAAGTCTTTAATGTTGGAACGGGGAAAGGAACGACAGTGCTTGAGTTAGTCAGAACTTTTGAAAAAGTTAATGACCTGAGAGTGAATTATGAGATTGGACCTCGCCGGGTTGGAGATACGGAAAAAATTTACGGGAATGTGGAAAAAGCCAACAAAATCCTGCAATGGAAAGCTCAAAACACACTTGAGGAAAGCCTGAAGGATGCATGGCGATGGGAAATAGAATTGAAAAATAGGCAAAAGCAGAATTAAACGATCACCTAATTTAAAATAACATGACTAATAAGCAAGTTTTAACCAAAGGCAATACTTTATTTATTCCTCTACTTATCGTAGGTATTTTATTTTTTGTCATCGGTTTTGGCGTTGGAATCAGCGGGTTTCTTACCCCTTTTCTCAAGGATGCATTAAAGTTAACGGTAACAGAGTCATATTTAGTTACTACAGCAATTTTTTCAGCCTTTGTGATTTTTGGGGCTCCGGCTGGATGGGTCATCAAAAAAGTGGGTTATAAAATGAGTATGCTTGTCGCTTTTTTTATCATGGGAATTGGGATGGTCCTATTTGTACCGTCAGCTAAAATGGCCAGTTTCCCTATTTTCCTGCTCGCATTATTTATAGGAGGAATTGGGAATACCTTATTGCAAGCATCCGTCAATCCTTATGTTACAATTATTGGTCCTCACGAAAGCGCTGCGGCACGCATGAGCTTTATGGGAATTATGAATAAGCTGGCATGGTGGTTGGGGCCTGTATTTCTTGGGCTATTCCTTGATTTGAAGAATGTACAGTTAAGCCAGGTCTCCTTTCCATTTTATATCGTAACCGGCATCCTGGTTACTTTGGGCGTCTTTATGTATTTTGCTCCATTGCCAGAAGTTAAGGCCGCCGGGGAGGATGAGACGGATGAAAGTTCGGCCAGTTCCTATGCCAACGGCAAAACCAGTGTGTTTCAAATGCCGCACTTGTTATTAGGTGTTTTGGCCTTGTTTCTGTATGTTGGGGTTGAAACCTTGCCAATGGCATCAATTATCGGTTTTGCAAAAGCTGTTTTTGGAGAAGGAGTGGCAAATCCTGAAGGTTATGCCAAATATGTTCCTATTGGAATGTTTGTAGGTTATATTTTGGGTGTGGTCATGATCCCTAAAATAATCTCACAAACAAAAGCACTGAGAATATTTGCAGTGATTGGAATAATCGCGTCTTTCTGTGTTATCTTTTTACCGGGGGAAATTGGAATCTTTAGCTTGGTAGGAATTGGTTTTGCCAATTCAATCATGTGGGGTGCCATTTGGCCATTGGCGATAGCCGATTTAGGTAAATTTACAAAGACAGGTGCTTCATTGTTGGTAATGGGCATAGTTGGAGGGGCTGTATTGCCTTTAATATTTGGTTTACTGATCGACCTATTTAAAACAGGAGAGTTTTCAACAGTTGGAGACTATCAAAACGCTTATTGGATATTTATTCCAGCTTATCTTTTCATTCTTTATTTTGCTACCCTCGGTTATAAACTAAGAACGAAACTTAATATTAATAATCATATTTGATGCTATTTTTATTATTATATCATTGCGTTATGATATGAAATCAATGTTAACCAAAAGATTAGAAATGTTCTAGCAATTTAAGTATCTCAAACTAATTACAAAAATTAAAGAATGTCATATTTATTGGTTTTTATGATAAAGAAGTATCTCAAATAAAAAAACTGAATGAACATTCAATATGCCTATCGGAAAAGTAAATTCCATAATTTTGAGATCTTATAATGGCTACAAAACAAGTGAAATTAATTATTAAAATTTAAACATGAGTACTTCTGAAAACAGGAGAAAAAAATATAAAGTTCTTTTTTTTGATTTGGATCGGACTTTATGGGATTACAGGGCAAATTCGGAACAAACATTAAAGAATCTTGTCCAAAAACATACCCCTGAACTGATTGAGAAATTTGAAGAGTTTCTGATGGTATTTTACGAAGTAAATGAGAGCTTATGGGTGGAATACCGAGAGGGTCGACTTTCAAAAGAGCGATTGAGTACTCAACGATTTATTGACTCATTTAAGCGGCTAGGTGTTGATGCTGAGCTTTTTGCGGAGGAATTCAGTATTGATTACATTAAGGAAAGTCCTAATAAAACCAAATTATTTCCCGGAACAATTGAAACACTGGAATATTTAAAAAATGCTGGTTATCAAATGTATCTTTTGACCAATGGTTTTGTCGAAGTCCAAAAAGTTAAAATCAGAGACAGTAAATTAGAACCATTTTTTGAAAGGATGATAACTTCGGAAGAAGCTGGTTACCAAAAGCCAGATAAAAAGATATTTGAGTTTGCACTAAATATTGCAAAGTCAGATAAAGCTGATTGTTTAATGGTAGGTGACGATTTGGAAAGTGATATTGAGGGTGCCCGGAATTTTGGGATTGATACTGTCTTTTTTAATCCTGAAGGTTTAATACATTCCTGTAACCCTACTTTTGAAATCAAGAGACT
Source organism: Bacteroidota bacterium (assembly GCA_023393265.1). GTDB lineage: Bacteria > Bacteroidota > Bacteroidia > Bacteroidales > Prolixibacteraceae > Aquipluma. The sequence continues at coordinate 5,159 of JAEWME010000378.1, forward strand.
GGAAGAATTAAGGGCGTTTTTATAGACTTCTGCAGATTGACCAGCGATTGAAAAGGGTATATCGGTTAATATTTAAGAATCCATCAATTGAGCTTCAGCAAAAAAGCTGACAATTGGGGATTAAACTATATTTGAGATAGCCAACTTCTACGATTGAAAAAATATATGTTACTAAAATAACGCGAGCGCGATGTAATAAAATCAATTGATAAATAAGAAGATATATTTAGAATTTGTTTGTTCAAGTATCTTATATTCAGATATTCTAACTAAATATCTCTATGTGATCAATGTCCATAAAATTACCGAAATTTTATCCTTATTTTTTGCCATGTTCGGAAGGAGGATTTTTTCAAACCTGGTGAATGTATTTAGAAAAGGTAATCTATTAATTTTCCTAAAATTTTAGTTTCGTGTTTAGCGGATTGCCATAAGGATTTGACTTCATTCGTTTGGGGATGACTTTCAGCGCTTTATCCAGAAACAGGTTGATCAGCCGCTCATTCTTTGATATTTTATTGGTGACCATGCTGATTTCACGAATGGGCGGATTTCCTGCGATCTCCTTAATCATATCTTCTTTGCCCGGATCGACTGAGAGCGTAGCTAATTCAGGAATGAAGGTTATGCCATTGCTGTTTTCAACCACTTTGCACAGCGACTCAATGGAGTTGGATAAGTAAACCAGGTTTTGATTTTCGTGCGGCTCCTTTGCGAAAATGCAAACCGAATCAATTTGATTTTGGAAGCAGTTTCCTTCCTGCAAGTACCACATTTCTTTCAGGTCAACCTGATCGAGGTCAATTTCTTCAGCATCAAAAAGTTCGTGATTATCGGATACATACAGAAAAAAACGCTCGTAGAAAAGCAGCTTGAAATCCATGCCCTTTGCCTCAATTGGGGTTGATATAAAACCTGCATCAAGCAATCCGTTTTTTAGTTGTGTGATGATTTCCTCCGTTTTTAATTCTTTGATTGTTAGTTGGATATTAGGATAGGTTGTTGCAAAGTCGCACATAAACATTGGTGCCCAATACGGTGCAAGAGTTGGGATAATCCCGATTCGCAATGTTCCTTCAGGCTTATTTTCTAGATCGAAAGGCAAATCTTTTAACTGATCGGCCAGTTTAACCAGTTCGCGGGCTTTCTGGATAAAAATATCACCTTCCGCGGTTGGTGTTACTGATGTTGGCGATCGCTTGAATAATATCATTCCGAGCTCTTCTTCCAACTTGCTGATTTGTAAGCTTAAGGCGGGTTGCGATATGTCGAGTCGGCGTGCTGCAAGTGAAAATGATTGGTGGTTACTTAGTTCCAGCACGTATGATAACTGAAGAAGAGTCATTGATATAAGTTTTTGCTAATTGATTTATTTGCTTCGATAAATATAGGTGATATTACATTTGATTCATCAAACAAAAATCAATAACCATTTAAAATTAAAGATTATGAAAGCAAATACTTCAAACACCGTAGAAAAACTGAACAATATTTTAGCCGACTTGCAGGTAATGTATCAAAATTTGCGCACCATGCACTGGCTTGTGAAGGGCAGCGATTTTTACACGCTTCACAAATTATATGAAGAATATTACACTGAAACTGCCGAAGTGGTTGATCAGGTTGCCGAACGTATTTTGATGCTGGGAGGAATCCCGCTTCATCAGTACGCCGATTATCTGAATACAGCAACCATTGTTCCGGTGGCTGAAGTTCCGAAGGGAAAAGAAAGCTTGAAAATTGTAGTCTCGAACTACGAACAACTGCTCGACTCGTACCGTAAAATAATTGCTTTTGCTGCAGCAGATAGCGATGAAGGAACAGTTGCATTGTTTAGCGAATTAATTGCTTCAACCGAGAAAAAATTGTGGATGCTTAAGTCCACACTCGCATAAAAATCAAAAGTCGAAAATAATAAGGAAGCAAAGGTCATGTCGATGGTTTGTACAGTCACATTGCTTGGTTGCGCACCATCAAAGACAAAATTGAAATCAAAGGTATTGCGGCAAATGTGGTTGCTTCGGGTGCTATCGAAACCGATTTTGGTGGTGGCTGCGGTCGCGACAACAAAAATTTGAATACTCTGATTGCAGGCGTCACCGTGCTTGGCCATGTTGGTTTGCCCGACGATATTGGGGGAGTGGTTACCGTTCTGTGTACCGAAGAAGCTCGTTGGATCGCCGGTCAGCGAATTAAATTTTCCGGAGGAATGAGCTTATAAGAAACTTTTGTGACTGTATTATGAATTCGGGACCCTGCTCTTTGGCAGGGTCTTTTTTGTCAGGAGTTTTTGCTTTTTTGTGTAAGTTAGCGCAACGAATGCTAACCAAAACCAAACCTGACATGAAATCAATGCTTTCCCTTTTGTTTTTATTTGTTTTTGTAACCGTTTCTGCTCAGGAACGAAGCTGGTCTGGTCCTTCAGTTAACTTCAATCATGGGCAGTTGAAAGTATCAGATAACGGCCATTTCCTCATTTTTGATGACGGAACGCCGTTTTTTTATCTTGGCGACACGGCATGGGAGTTATTTCACCGTCTGGATAAAAACGATACGGAAAAGTACCTCGAAAATCGTCGGGCAAAAGGTTTTACAGTGATTCAGGCAGTGGCGCTTGCCGAACTTGATGGACTGAATATGCCGAATGCCGAAGGCGAAAAACCCCTGGTCGACAATGATCTGACAAAGCCAAACGAGAAATATTTTGCGCATCTCGACTGGGTAATTCGTAAAGCACGAGAAAAAGGACTGTTTATTGGCTTACTTCCAACCTGGGGCGACAAGTGGAATAAAAAATGGGGACTTGGCCCCGAGATTTTTACTCCGGAAAATGCCCGTATTTACGGTCGTTTTATGGGAAATCGTTACAAAGACACCCCAAATATTATTTGGATTCTGGGGGGAGACCGGCTTGTTGAATCCGAGCTTCACCGGCGAATTATTCGTGAAATGGCTAAGGGATTGCGGGAGGGCGATGGCGGCACTCACCTGATTAGCCTTCATCCAACAGGCGGACAGGGTTCGGCTCAAAGTTTTCATAACGAAGACTGGCTCGACTTTAACATGCGTCAGAACGGTCACAGCATTAGCTACACCGATCGTTATCACGCGACTTATGACGATTATAACTTGAAGCCTGCTAAGCCGGTTATTGATGCAGAGCCGGTATACGAAGATCACCCGGTAAGCTTTAATGCTGAGCAAAACGGGTATTCGGTCGCTGCCGATGTGAGGAGACCGCTTTACTGGGATTTGTTTGGCGGTGCCTGTGGCCATACATACGGGCATCATTCGGTGTGGCAAATGTGGACTTCAGGTCGGGAGCCAGTGAACAGGCCGCTGATGTATTGGCAGGAGGCTGTCAATCAACCCGGCGCGGCTCAAATGATTTACGGACGTTTACTGATGGAGTCCCGGCCATTTTTGACACGTATTCCGGAAAACTCCATTGTTGTTGCCGACCCGGTTGCGACAGCAGTTCCCGGAGCTGGTGTGTATCAATTTGTGGCCACGCGCGATGAAGCAGGTTCTTATGCCATGATTTATGTTCCTACTGGCCGCCGTTTCTCGGTTAGGATGGATGCGATTAAAGGTACTGAGGTTATTGCCTGGTGGTTCAATCCGCGGAATGGAAAAGCCAGTCGAATTGGAAAGTATCAGGCGGCAGGAACGCAGTCGTTTATCTCGCCAACGCCGGGCGAAAGCCTCGACTGGATTTTGGTACTCGACGATGCTTCGAAAAAATATCCGGAACCTGGCAAGTAGCATTTTGCCACAGTGCTAGAAAAAGGATGTCTCCAGAATTTCGGAAGACGAGGGACCTTCGTTGAAAATCAGGTCGAGAATACTCAGGTTGGGGACAAATCCAAACTTTTCAGAAAAAACCTGGGTATATTCAACAGGCCGGAAATGCTGGTCTTCTGTTGTGTAATTTTTTTTAGGACTGATTTTTTCACGCAGGTTCAGGCAGTATTCAGGAACAGCTTCAAAATCATCAGTTTTCCGAAAATTCGTTTCAAATTCGAGTATTTCAGATAATGTGTCAGTTATCTCCTGATTGAAGTCGAACAAAAATTTGTATTTCTTCCTGAAAAAAGGCGCAATTTCGTCGGCGTAATATTCGAAATAAGGCGACGAGTTGTAGGCCGAAAAAATGGTACGCCAATGGTTTCGCTGCCATTCTTCGTCATAAGCAATTAGTAAATCCCTGATCGCTATCTTCGCCCCTCGGCCTTTTTCTACCGGAACAATCAATGGAACAGGCCCGTTGGCTCCAAGAATGACAGCACGGTTCCGATAAGTTTGTTTGATGAAATTTTCGTGCTGCTCGATGTAAATTTCAGGATAAATGGCCAGTTTCGAAAAGTACTGGATTGGCGCAAAATAGGCTGTGCTCAGCAAAACACCTGTTGGTTGTGTCATTTATTTCTCGTTAAAAAATCCGCCTTCGTAATCGCTACCCATGCTCACACCTTCCGGATTGTCGTCGTCGTTGGCCGACGGCGTAATTTTTTCGCTTTCTTCAAGCTCTTTTACTACTCTTTTAAGTTCTCTCCTGAGTTTCAGGATACGTGGTAACTGCATGATTGATGCCAGCAAAAAGCCAAAGATGAGGCCGAACAAAAGGACATAGACCAACGGGACATCAATCAGTTCCCATGTGAAAAAACGGAGATTGATTAAAATGTGGTTTTGAACCGTGAAGACGATCAGTAAAACCAAAAGCACGAGAAATGTAAAAGTTTTCCAGGTCATGCGCTGCTTGTTTCGCTCCAAAAATAACCAAAAGCCTGTAAATGAACAAACAGGTAAACGAATCAAAAGTTTTTCCCTGATATTTTTCCTGTTCGGTTGACTGGTGCAAAACAAAAAACCGCTCCTTGCGGGAACGGTTTTTATCATATCTTGTTTTATTTCAGAATATTAATGTACGAAAGAAAACAGGCGGCTCCAGCGGATTTTGTTGTAGAATGGCTGGTCTTTATCAAGCGATAGCCAGATGAAAACTGCCTTGCCCACGATGTGGTCTTCGGGAACAAAACCCCAGTATCGCGAGTCTGCCGAGTTGTGGCGGTTGTCGCCCATCATCCAGTAATAGTCCATTTTGAATGTATAACTGTCTGCTGGCTGTCCGTTGATATAAATGGTGCTGTCTTTTACTTTCAGGTCGTTTTCTTCATACACATCGATTATGCGACGATAAACCGGAAGATTTTCGATCGTCAGTTTCACCGTTTGTCCTTTTTTTGGTATTTCGAGGGGCCCAAAATTATCAACATTCCATTGATAATTAGGGCTGAAAGGGAAAATGTCCTGATCCCACTTGTCGGCCGGGGCAAGCGTTCGCTGAACTGAAACAACATTCTTCATCGATTTGAATTTCTCTTCGTTTTGTTCCGTGAGCGGGAACAGGTACTGAGAACTCGAATAAGCGTGGCGGTCGTCTTCAGCGATGTGCATTTCTTCGAGGGTTCTTTTGTTGATTCCGGCGCCGTTTGTTGTTACGATGTTGTCGTACTGCATTCCGGGAAAATGTTGTTGTGGCTTGCCGTTCACATATAGTTGTCCGTTTTTAAGTTCGATTACATCGCCTGGAATTCCAACGCACCGTTTGATGTAATTTTCGCGCTTGTCAACCGGACGGGAAACGATGTTGCCAAACGTTTCTTTCTCGCTCCACACGCGGTCTCTGCCATAAGCCCTCACCAACTGGTAGTAACTTTGGTTCTGCACATTCAGTGCCACCGTATCTCCTTCAGGAAAATTGAAAACTACTACGTCGTTGTTCTTTACTTTGCCAAATCCGGCAATGCGCCGATAGGGATTTTTGATCCATTCAACATACGATTTGGTTGTTGTTGAGAAAGGCATGGTGTGATGAACAAACGGGAAAGAAAGCGGCGTGTTCGGAAGTTTGGGCCCGTAAGAGGTTTTGCTTACAAACAGGTAATCGCCAATCAGCATGGTTTTTTCCATCGATGAAGTGGGGATGGTGTAGGCTTCGATGAAAAACATCCGGATAAATGTGGCTGCAATAACGGCGAAGATGATGGCATCAACCCATTCAACCACCTTGGTTTGCTTGCCTTCCGGCGGATTTTTCTTTTTCCAGAACGCCCAGTGAACCTTCTTGGTGATGTACATATCGAAAATTACACCGAGCCCAATCAGCCACCAGTAGTTTTCGAGCCAGATTACCCACATCAGGTAAAGCAACCCAACTATGGCGAACTTAACCCATTTATTGGTAAGTATTTCTCTCATTTTGTTGCATTTAAATATTTAGCAAATCGTTCATCGATAAAATTCCTTTTTTGTCTTTGCTGAATTCGGCTGCCAGAACTGCACCAAATGCAAGTCCTTTGCGGCTCTTTGCGCAGTGGGTTATTTCAAGGTAATCCACTTCCGAATCGTAGCGGATGATGTGTGTTCCGGGCACTTGTCCTTCGCGTTCCGAGATAATGCCAATTTCAGCGGTGGCTTCGGTTGGGTGGTTTACCCAGTGTTTTATCTCCGGAATGTTTTCCATAATACCTTCTGCCAGCGTAATGGCGGTTCCGCTCGGCGCGTCCAGTTTTTGGGTATGATGAATTTCCGTCATCTCTACTTTATATTCGCGGTGGTCGGCCATCAGCGAAGCGAGTTTCTTGTTCAAAGCAAAGAAAATATTTACGCCCAAACTGAAGTTTGAAGTATAGAAAAACGTGCCGTCATGTTTTTTGCACAAATCCTTTATTTCGCTCATTTTGTAGAGCCAGCCGGTGGTGCCGCTGACAACCGGAACGCCTGCTTCGAAGCAAAGCTGATAGTTGGCTGTCGCCGAATCAGGAGTGGTAAATTCGATGGCTACATCAGCCTTCTTTATATTGGTGGCTGTGAGGTCTCCCGGGTTGGTGACGTCGATTTTTAAAACGATTTCATGTCCGCGGTCAAGAGCAATTTTTTCAATCTCTTTCCCCATCTTTCCATAGCCAATTAACGCGATCTTCATATTTTGTTTTGTTCTGATTTTGGGTGAACAAAGATATAAATTCATGACTAATATAGCCGTACCTTTCAAGGTAATCTCTTTTTTTCGGCAAACACCTTCGTGAGGTCGACAAACATTCATTTTCTGCTGAAAACATCTACGTTTTCTTTGTCGTAATTTTCGATGCTATTTTGTTACTTATCCGACAATGTTGTTCATTTCTGGCTATTTTCGTGACATTGTAAATAATTGTTCGGTTTGTATGGAGATGGAAAATAATCAGCCTGTCCGGCTCGTGGCTACCGATCTTGACGGAACATTCCTGAAAAAGGATAGCTCAGTTTCGCCGGAAAATCTGGATGCACTGCAAATGCTCGGTCAGCAGAAAGTGGTTCGGACCATTGCAACGGGCCGCAACTATGTGAAAACGCGCGAGGTCATTTCTCCTGAAATACCTTTCGATTACATCGTTTTTTCGTCGGGTGCCGGAGTTTATGATTGCAAAGCCGGAAAATTGGTGTATCATCAGAACATGGATCGGAAACTTACACGCGCCATTGCGGATTTTTTGATAGCCCGCGACCTTAATTTTCATTTGTTTCGTGCGGTCCCCGAAAATTACAGATGCTGGTTTCATCGGGGCAGCAAGCCGTGCAGCGAATTTGAAAGCTATTTACACGCACACCGGCCGCATTCGGAACCTTTACCCGACAATCCCCGGATCGATTCAGAATCGTGTCAGTTTCTGGTTGTTTTCCCCAATCAGCTTGATGAATTTTTGCGTTTCAGGCAAGAGGT
>JAEWME010000018.1 GCA_023393265.1 Bacteroidota bacterium
GGGGCAGGAAGTTGAAGAAATGACTCCCGAAAATGCGGAAAGAGCTTTATACAGCGACATTCTGAACCTTTCGGTTGCTGCAGGCGAATATGCTCATTTTAAAGGAGCCCTGAACAAAGTTACCCGCACTTTCGAGGTTCGTGATCTGCTCACAGATATACTAAACATCGACGAAGTGAAACGCTCCCTGCTGAAAGACATCTGCATCAGCGAAAGCGCCATGGATATTTACCCGACGCTGGTTGAGCAAAACGCTTCCGATCTGGCGAAACAGCTCATTCAGGGTGTATTTCTGGAAAGGAACAACCTGACCCGCTACCTGAGCCAGGAACGCTTCAGCCTGCGACCGTTGCATAATTTTCTGTTCACACGCGATGCCTCCATGTCGTTCGGAAACGATGTGGTAATTGGGAAAATGGCCAGCAAGGTTCGCGACCGCGAAGCAGTTATCATGAATGCTATTTTCAATCATCACCCGTTGCTCGAAACAAGCACTGTCAATCCGAATACTCCGGAAATGCTCAGCGCCAACTCCGGAATCTCGATTGAAGGCGGAGACTTTCAGGTTGGCCGCAAAGATGTGCTGGTGATTGGGACCGGCATCCGGACAAGTTCGCAGGGCATCGATTTTATCCTTGAGCATTTCAAATCGCAGAAAGAAAGTGTCAAACATATTTTGGTTCAGGAATTACCCGATACGCCAGAGTCATTCATTCACCTCGATATGGTTTTCACTTTTCTCGACATGGATGCCTGCATGGTTTACGAACCGCTAATCCTGAAAACAAGCCGGTTCCACACGATTCATATTCAGGTGGAAAACGGGAAAGTAACCGACATCAGCGAACAGAAAAATCTGCCGAAAGCACTCAAAAGACTGGGCATCGACCTGAAGCCGGTGAAATGTGGCGGCGGAATCGATGACTGGACACAGGAACGCGAGCAATGGCACAGCGGCGCCAATTTTCTGGCTTTTGGCCCAGGGAAAGTGATTGGCTACGAACGAAACGTTCATACGCTGGAGCAACTAAGCCGCAATGGATTCGAGGTCATCACCGCCAAAGACCTGATTGAAGGCAAAGCAGTTGTCCCAATGGGCCGGTGCGTGATTACCATTCCGGGCTCGGAACTGGCGCGCGGTGGTGGTGGCGCCCGTTGCATGTCGATGCCAATCAGAAGAAAAGAAATTTAAAAATGCGTGGAGCGCCCAACCTTCGAAACGTATAAAATACGTTTGTATTCGACGGAAGAGGATTCATGCACCAGTTCACGTTCGTTATCATACATGAGAAAATTAAAAAACTCGGAACTCGACCGCCTTTCGGTGGAAGAATACCAGGAAACAGCAAAATCGCCGGTTACAGTTGTTCTCGACAACATCCGGAGTTGTAATAACATTGGCTCAGTCTTTCGCACATCGGATGCGCTTTTGATTGAAAAAGTTATCCTCTGCGGAATTACGGCCACGCCTCCCAACAAAGAAATCCACAAAACTGCGCTCGACGCCGAAAAATCGGTTCCGTGGCAGTATTTCGAAGAAACGGAAGATGCAGTAAAACAGTTAAAAGAATCAGGATACCAAACCTTTGCGGTAGAACAGGTAGAAAATGCCATCATGCTTCCTGATTTCGAGCCTGAAAAAGGTGCAAAACTGGCGCTCGTTTTTGGCAACGAAGTGAAAGGGGTACAACAGTCAGTGGTCGATCTTTGCGATGGCGCCATCGAAATTCCCCAATTCGGCACCAAACATTCGTTCAACATTTCGGTGAGTGCCGGCATCGTACTTTGGGATCTTGTGTCAAAAATACGCTCCTGAAACAGCCTACATGCCAACCACTTCAGGTTTTATCTGTTTTATTTCTCCGGATAGTAAAGTGAATGCAATCGCCATATTCTGCTATTTGGCAGCAAATTCCCGCATGAAAAAGCAACTTGCATAAAACTTAACATTCAAAAAAAATACGAGTAGTCGGACTTTAACATCCGATTTTTTTGACAATTTTGAATTTTGGGAATAAAGTTGGAGTTGCCCGCCATGACAACCAGTCTTTATCCGACCTTTACAGAAACAGAAAACAGTATATGCACCAACTTTTAAGTGCACTAATGTCCGGACAGAAACCGGGTATTTGGATGACATTGATGCTGATATTTTTTTCAGTCGCGGCTTTTACTCAAACAACAGTAAAAGGAAAAGTGACTGACAGTGAATCGGGAGAACCCATTCCATACGTCACCATTCTATTCAGAAATACGCAGACCGGTACTCTCTCCGATACAACCGGTTACTATTCGCTTGTCAGCAAAAATAAAGTCGATTCAATCCAGTTCTCCGCCGTTGGATATCACACCCGAAAATTTGCAGTTTTACCCTTGAAGGAAATGGAACTTCCGGTGAGCCTGGTAAGCGATATGGTGAAAATTCAGACGGTGAACGTGAAACCTGACGATGGGCCGGTCCGCCGGATTATGAAAGAAATGGTAGAGCGTAAAAAGCAAAACAACCCGGCAAAATATCCGCGATACGCATACCGTAAATATACCAAATGGGAATATCACCTCAACAATGTGGGAGCGAAGATGATCAATTCGAAGGCTTTTCGCAACGACAAGTCGGTGTTTAAAACAGACGCTGACAACTCTAAATACCTGCCCATTTATTTCTCGGAACAGATCGTTTATAACGAGATTCAGCGAAATCCGTCACGTCAGAAATCGACTGTGCTGGCCGACAAAACTTCGGGTGTTGGCGTACTCGACGACTACGAGATTTCGGGCTACACCAGTGCGCTCGACATCGAGATGAACTTCTATGATAATTTTATCAACCTGTTTTCGCAGAATTTTGTAAGCCCGCTGGCCGATAACGGCTGGTTTTACTACAAATACTTTTTAGCCGATAGCACCATCATTAACGGAGAAAAAGAGTACCGAATCGAGTTTATCCCAAGGCGCGTGGGCGACAAAGCTTTTAAAGGCTACCTGACGACAAGCACCAAAAACTACTCGCTGGTTGAGATAGATGGAACGCTTTCGACAAACAGTTACATCAATTTCCTGAAAAAGATGCGACTGAAAAGCAATTATCAGCTTGTCGACGACTCCACACCTTTCTATCGCCGTAACCAGATAGACGCAGTATTCAATTATGTGCCGATGAAAAATAATCCGTCGAAGAAACCGATCAGCCTCTTTTTTACGCAGTCGGCAGTGATCGACAGCGTATCGGTGAATCAGGAGCAGGATGTGAAACTCTCGACTGGCGCCGGTAAATACGAAACCGTCAAAATGCCTGGATCAACCGAGCGCAACAAGGAATACTGGGAAAACAACAGGCTGGAAGAACTTGACCCGCGAGAGAAAATGATCACAGCCACAATCGATTCGGTAAGCCGGATAAAAGCCATCAAATTTGCCGATAACATTGCCCGCATGAG
>JAEWME010000438.1 GCA_023393265.1 Bacteroidota bacterium
TTTGTTTTTAAGCTGTATAAGGAAATGACCGAAGAACAGTTCTTTGACAGAATGCATGACAGACACCTTATCAGACAACGAGATATAAATAACTCGTATCTAAGAATTTAAATGTGTTAAAGTAGAAATATATTGTTTGACTTATAAATTGTAAAATAAAATCGGATACGATATTATTACATCGTATCCGATACAAACATAGCGAATATTTTTATACTTTTACACAAAAAATATACTGATGGGAAATAAGTATGCTGTTATAAAACAGTTAATTGACCTTTTTGAGGATTTTGAACAGGAAAATAGACAATTAGATGTCATTAGTTTTGCAAAGTGGATTATAAGTAAATCTCACGAAGAACCTGAACTTCAGGATCAATTAATAAATAAAGCAATATCAGCTCGTTATCCAAGCGCTGCAGTTCCTTTAAAAAATCACTTCGATGATAAAATCCGATTTTTAGAAGCTGCTGCGGGAATTGCCAGATATCATGAATTCTACGCACGGAAAGCGCTGAAAGATATGGTAATAAATACGCGTTTGGAATTTCTATTTTTACAGGCAGTTGATATGCTGGAAAGAGCAAAAAAGACTGATCTGATCAATATGTACCATCTGGAATATACTACCGGTATGGATACTATTAGGAGGCTGATTAATAACGGCTTACTATATGAAATCCAGGATGAAACTGACAAAAGAATTAAACTGCTTATTATGTCTGATTTGGGGAAATCTGTTTATGAGCAGGCAAAAAAGCGGATAAACGACGAAAGCACCATGTTCTTTACCTTGATAAGTGATAATAAATGGAAAAAGGTACTACCTGTTTTGGAAGAAATCGACGATTTTCATAATGACATTTTCCAAAAGCATAACAATAAACCCTTTGCTGAATTATCTAATTTAATGGACTCACTAAGGCATTTATATAAATGAATTTATTATGCTAAATCAACTCCATTGGCTTCTGGCTGGTACAGGACTTTCCCTATCCTAACAGTTTGATTACCTCCTAATATTCTATACGAAATTGAATCTCCCACTTTGGCGCCCAACAAGGCACAACCCAAAGAAGACAAAACCGAGATTTGCCCATCTTCGTGATTTGCATCATGAGGGTAAACTAATTTCAATTCCAGTGTTTTACCTGTTTCCAAGAATGTAACTTCTATACTCGAACCCATTGTAACCAAGTCAGGCTTAATTTTTTTTGGAGCAACTTTTTTCGCTGTTTTGATTTCGATATTTAGAAAATTCAACTCTCTTATATTTTGATTTCTTTCGTCAAGTAACCTCAAGATTAACGAGTTCAATCTCAAATAATCCAATTCCGTCAAAATAATTTCATTTTTCATGGACATTGATTTTTACTTGTGCGCTATAATTGTTTTGACCCCAAACCATTAAGGGTAGAATTCGATCAGCCATTTTTATATAAAATCGTATCCGATGTATATGCATCGCATCCGATCAAAATTAGCAAATATTTCATAAATTACCACTATAAGCATATTATAAAAACGAATTGTAACCTCGCTCACTGAGCTGAATGTAAATAAAACGATCGTTTTGAATCTTTCATCAATCAACCCATTTTAATTTACACCAGACTAACTTCTTTCGGAGTTGGAAGAAGAGGACGAATTTCTTAATCGGTAGTGCAACCTTCAGATGCAGTTGATACCAAACTGATGTATTTTTTTAATATGCCTGAAGTTACCTTGTAAGGTGGCTTTTGCCATGTTTTTCTTCTGGCAGTAATCTCGGTTTCACTAAGGTCGACTTCCAAACGGTTGTTGACGGCATCAATGGTAATGATATCACCATCCCGAAGTAATCCGATCAATCCGCCTTCGGAAGCTTCAGGAGTGATGTGCCCCACAACAAATCCATGAGAACCCCCTGAAAACCGGCCATCAGTAATTAAAGCAACATCTTTCCCTAACCCGGCACCCATCACCACGCTGGTAGGTTTTAACATTTCAGGCATCCCGGGGCCGCCTTTTGGACCTGAATTCCGGATTACGATCACATCGCCTTTTACTACTTTCGTCTGAATGCCTTTAATGGCTTCAAATTCATCTTCAAATACTTTGGCAGGGCCGGTAAAAAGTTCGCCTTCTTTGCCTGTAATCTTAGCCACTGCACCTTCTTCAGCAAGGTTTCCAAAAAGGATTTGTATATGACCATGTTTTTTTATCGGGTCAGCAAATGGTCTGATAATCTTTTGTCCCTTTGCCAGGTCGGCAACTTCTTCCAGGTTCTCTCCCAATGTTTTACCGGTAACAGTCATGCAATTGCCGTCCAGATAGTTTTCTTTCAGAAGAAATTTCATTACACCGGGAATACCACCCGCGTCGTGCAAGTCTTCGAATAAATATTTGCCACTAGGTTTCAAGTCCGCCAGGTAAGGCGTTTGATTGCTTATGTGCTGAAAATCGTTGATATCCAAAGCCACATCGACAGATTTTGCTATGGCTATCAGGTGAATGACTGCGTTTGTCGATCCTCCCAATGCCATGATTAAGGTGATGGCATTTTCAAATGCTTGCCTGGTCATGATGTCTTTTGGCTTGATATCTTCTTTCAGGAGTTTCTTAATCGCCCGGCCTATTTCAGCACACTCCAATCCCTTTTCCTTGCTCAGGGCCGGATTGGACGATGAGTAGGGTAGACTCATACCCATACATTCAATGGCTGAAGCCATTGTGTTGGCCGTGTACATGCCTCCGCAGGCCCCTGCTCCTGGGATGCAATTTTTTATGATTCCTTTATAATCTTCATCTGAAATATTGCCTTTGATACGTTCTCCATAGGCTTCAAATGCCGATATAATATTCAGATCTTCTCCTTTCCACCGCCCCTTTTTAACCGTGCCGCCATACAACAGAATCGATGGTCTGTTCAGGCGCCCCAAGGCAATCATGGCCCCGGGCATATTTTTATCGCAACCGACTATGGGAATAACAGCATCGTAAAACTGAGCACTGACAACGGTTTCAATAGAGTCGGCAATAATTTCCCGCGATGGCAGCGAATATTTCATGCCTTCCGTTCCATTGGTTATTCCGTCGCTCACTCCAATGGTATGAAAGATTAAACCGTACAAATCCTCCTGATCGTCCACTCCTTTTTTTACTTCCTCAGCCAACCCATTTAAATGCATGTTGCAGGGATTTCCCTGAAACCCGGTGCTCACGATGCCAACCTGACCTTTTTTAAGATCGTTTTCGTTCATACCTATTGCGTAAAGCATAGCCTGAGCTGCCGGAAGGCTGTCATCCTGAGTAATTTTTTCGCTGTATTTGTTTAGTTTTTTGTCCATATCTGGAAGTTTTCGTGTGATGGCTGTGATGGATTGTGCTTTGAAAATAACGATCCAAACCTCTGTTTTGTTTGTGGGGTCGAATAATCATCAGTCGGAATGATTTACACTTCAGGAAGAAAAACTAAAGGGAGAATTAGGCATTGTAGTCTGTCCTTTCTCTAAATTTTGATAGCGGGAAAAGCAGTCGGTTATCTGGAACAAAAGAAAAAACATGAAGAAAATCGTGAATTAAAGTAACTTTGGACCCGTAACTTCAGAAAAAACAGAAATACCTTCATTTATTAACTAAATTTTAGGGAGATATAAAATGCTGAACGAAAAATTATTGGAAATTTTGTCACATCCTGCCGATGGGGAAGTTGCAATTGTAACCCAGGGTATGGATGGGCCTCATGTTGTAAATACCTGGAATAGCTATGTCAATATTACTCCAGATGGGAAAATGTTAATCCCGGTTGGAGGAATGAATAAAACGGAAAAGAATGTAAAGGAAAACCAGTTGGTTAAATTGACCATTGGAAGCCGCGAAGTTAAGGGGTTAAATTACAAGGGAGCAGGTTTCCTGATTACCGGAACAGCGAGATTTACAAAGGATGGCGCTGAATTTGATTTGATGAAAGCTAAATTTGTATGGGCCAGGGCAGTACTCGAAATTTCAATTGAAACTTCG
Source organism: Bacteroidota bacterium (assembly GCA_023393265.1). Taxonomy (GTDB): domain Bacteria; phylum Bacteroidota; class Bacteroidia; order Bacteroidales; family Prolixibacteraceae; genus Aquipluma. The sequence continues at coordinate 4,003 of JAEWME010000438.1, forward strand.
GTACAGACCCTCTGAGAATGGTTATTTGCCTCGGACCAGCGGGAAAGAAGGCGCTCTTTTAGTTTGAAAATATCGTCTGATATGTTGATGAAAATTCCTCCTTTTCTCTGAATTATGAGATACATATTTTTAATTGCAGCTTTCAATGCCCTCTTTTTCTCTGTTTTACTTTTTCAGAAAAAACCGAAGGCCTTACATGATAAAATACTGATTTTCTGGCTAATTTATTTGGGCATGTATACAGTTGTGTATGGCCTTTTTTCCAATGAATTGTTCACGCGCTTTCCACTTCTTTCGGCTGGCTTTATATCCCTTCTTCTGTTGCATGGCCCTTTCCTGTATTTCTATATTTCTTTACTGGTAAAAACATCGGATAAATTCACAGGCAAAAACCTTCTCCATTTTACGCCTTTCTTCCTGTTTAATTTTTATTTGATGGTTGTATCATTTTTCCCATCGGTATCGGAACGAATCAGTTTAAGCCATGTTGCAAATGAACATGAACCGCCCTTGTTGTTTCAATTGTTCTTAATATTGGTTGTTTTATCTGGACCTGTATATTTCATTCTTTCAACCCGACTGTTTAAAAGCCTGGATATCCGCATTTTTAATAATTTTTCCAGAGACGAAAATATAAACCTTGATTGGCTGCGAAAGTTGGTGTACATATTTGGTTCTGTATGGACTTTGTTAATGATTGTCGCTGTAATTCATCACGTGTTTAATCTTTTTTCGTGGATTTTCTGTACCGATGGGATTTCGCTTTCGCTGTCCATTTTTATCATCCTTATCGGTTATTATGGGCTTAAACAGAGAGAACTATTTTTATTTTCTGAAAAGGAATCATTAATTCTGGAGCAGAAACCGGAAAAATATGCAGGCTCAAGATTAAAAGAGTCAGAAGCCAGATTATATCTGGACAAACTGACCCGTTTCATGGAGGAAGAAAAGCCTTATCTGAATCCGGATTTGAATCTTCCACAACTGGCCAAAGAGGTGGATATCCCATCTCATTATTTATCGCAGGTTATTAATGAAAATATTGGGTCAAACTTCTTCGATTTTATTAACCGTCATCGGGTAGACGATGTGAAATCTAAAATAGCAAATCCGCAATACATTAACTTTTCAATCCTGGGTATTGCGTTTGAATCCGGGTTCAATTCCAAGTCGGCTTTTAACCGGGTTTTTAAAAATGTTACCGGGTTTACTCCCAGCGAATATAAAAAGTCCCTTCGCATTTAGAATTCAGTAATTTCTTTCCCATTTCAAGTATCGTTTTATACAGCGGGACTATCCGTAGTAATAAAAGGAGTGCCACTTTAGAAAGTAGGTCGCACAGGTGTTTTGCTGCCTTTATTTTTGCTTCAGAAATAAGTTTTATTAATCAATTAAAAATCAGTAAAAATGAAAAATGCAGAAAAAGAAACACTACAAAGTAGTTTCGAAGTAAAAAAATCGTTTAAAGTAGCAGGTACTACTCTCTTATTATTCGTGTTAACTGTATTTATGAGTACAACAGCTTTCGCACATTGCGATTCGTACGATGGTCCGGTAATCAAGGATGCTATCAAAGCACTTGAAACCAACAATGTCAATTTGGTCCTGAAGTGGATTACTACTGAACAGGAAAAGGAAATTATTCCTTTATTCAACAAAACCATTCAGCTTAAAAATGGAGATAAAGAGGTTTACGCAATTGTTGAAAAACATTTCTTTGAAACTTTGGTTCGTCTGCACCGCCAAACAGAAGGCGCACCCTACACCGGGTTAAAACCCGCCGGAATCACAAAACAAATTATTCAAATGACCGATGAGGCCATTAAAGTTGGTAATGTGGATGATTTTTTAGTAAAACTGAATGCCCACATTAATAAGGTAATTCGAGAGAAATATCAAAAAGTATCGGAACTTGATAAAGTTAAAGATAATTCAACGGAGCAGGGGCGAGCCTTTGTAAAAGCCTATGTCAGCTACACCCACACGATTGAAGCCATGCATGACATTCTTGAACATGGTGGTGGTCATGAAGGGCATAACGAATGATAAGATACAAATCCTCCTGAAGTAACTGAATTTCCCGTGAAACTGACATTAGATACAAAAATCAGGAAGAAGTTTCGTGCCATACAACCAAATTGATTAGCAGATGTTTTAAACTAAGATTGAAGTAACATATTCAACTCTTATTATGGTAAAAGATATCTTTCAAATCAGAAAAACATTAAAGATCAATGGAAAGGAGTATTTCTATTGCAGCCTTCGTGAATTACAAAAACAAGGATTCGTAATAGGGAAACTCCCTTTTTCTATTCGGATTTTATTAGAAAACGCTTTGCGTAATTTCGACGATTTCTCGGTTACTAAAGAAAATATTGAAACGCTTTTAAATTGGATGCCGAAAGGTTCGGATAAAGATGTTCCGTTTAAACCCGCCCGCGTTTTGATGCAAGATTTTACCGGCGTTCCTGCGGTGGTGGATATTGCCGCTTTGCGGGCAGAAGTGGCGAGAAAAGGCAAAGACCCGAATGCCATCAATCCACTGATACCTGTTGATTTGGTGATAGATCACTCGGTTCAGGTAGATTATTTCGGAACAGAATATTCCTATCAGCGCAACATGGATGAAGAGTACATGCGCAATAAAGAACGCTACCAATTCCTGAAATGGGCGCAAAATTCTTTCGATAATTTCAATGTGGTGCCGCCTGGAATGGGTATTTGTCACCAGGTGAACCTTGAATACCTGTCAAAAGCGGTTATCGAAAGAAACGGTGAGATTTTTCCTGATACGCTGGTAGGAACAGACAGCCACACCCCAATGATAAACGGTATTGGGGTACTGGGCTGGGGAGTAGGAGGCATAGAGGCAGAAGCGGCAATTCTTGGACAGCCTGTTTATTTTATTATGCCCGAGGTGATTGGGTTAAAACTTACAGGCAAGCTTCCGTTGGGGTCGACTGCTACCGATCTGGTTTTAACCATAGCAGATGTATTACGGAAATTTGGTGTGGTCGGTAAGTTTGTCGAAGTTTTTGGCCCTGGATTAAATAATCTCTCCGTACCTGACCGGGCAACCATAGGCAATATGTCGCCCGAATTCGGATGTACAGTCACCTATTTCCCCATTGATGACAAAACGCTGGAATATATGCGAAAAAGCAATCGTTCCGAGGAACAAATAGCACTGGTGGAAACGTATTGCAAAACCAATATGCTATGGCGCGAAAATGAAGAAGAAATCAATTATACAGAAGTTTTAGAATTGGATCTTTCGACCATTGAACCAACACTCGCGGGGCCAAAGCGGCCACAGGATAAAATCCTTTTAAGGGAGTTTAAAGACAAATTTATTTATCTGCTGGATAATTCCTTCAATCGGAAGTATATCGCTCAGGAAGATAGGGAAATCGAAAAATCGATCACACGATTTGACGGAGAAGGCGGGGATTTGCCTGTATCTAATTCGGGGCCGAAGGCAGTTTCAGCTGAAATAGAAGCGAAAGTAAACAACGGCCTAAAAACAGTTTGGATCACCAGGGGACAGGAAAAGTTTATGCTTTCGGACGGTGCAGTGGCTATTGCCGCCATTACCTCCTGCACCAACACGTCAAATCCGTTTGTGATGATTGGCGCCGGATT
>JAEWME010000041.1 GCA_023393265.1 Bacteroidota bacterium
CCAACCATGCCATCATCAGTAGCCACGAAAGTTTTTTGCTGGGCATCAAATCAACAGAAGCAATCAGGGCATACGAAGATTCGTCGATCATTTATATCACCAAATCCGAATATGAGAACCTGACGAGGCAAAATCCTCAACTGGAACACATGGTGAGGGTAATTGCTGAATCAAGTTATGTTCAGGCACTTAAGCGGGTTTATGCGCTGCAGTCGCTGACAGCACTTCAGCGGGTAAAAAAATTCATTGCCGAAAACGGAGACTTGGTTTCGAGGGTCCAGCGGCAACACATTGCATCGTATCTGGGAATTCACAGAAACATCTTTACCAGGGTATTGCACAAGCTTTGATTTCGCAACTTTTGTTGCGCAGGTGCAAAAACCGATCAGTTAGTTTTGTGGAGACATCTCAGTTTTAGGACATACAATAACGAATAAAAAAGAGATCATGGCAAAAGTTATTGGAGCGGTAGAAGTGGACAAGGAAGAATGCAAAGGTTGCGGCCTTTGTGTTGCAGCCTGCCCTGAGGACGTTTTAGGACAAAACAAACAGGTTAACGGCCGCGGTTATCACTATTCATTCATGAAAAATCCGGAGTCGTGTATCGGCTGTTCAAACTGTGCCACGGTTTGTCCGGACAGTTGCATTACCGTTTACAGGGTAAAAATATAAGAACTACAAAGTTTGAAGTGACTATGGTTGCAGTTATAAAACCTTAGCGCACTTTAAACCCTTCCTAGCACAAAAAACAAATCAAAGAATATGGGAGAATTAAGATTAATGAAGGGAAATGAAGTGATTGCCGAAGCAGCTATTCGATGTGGTTGCGACGGTTATTTCGGATACCCCATCACTCCCCAGTCGGAAGTTATGGAAACGCTCATGGAGCGCGAGCCATGGAACGAAACTGGGATGGTTGTTCTTCAGGCCGAAAGTGAAATTGCTTCCATTCACATGTTATACGGAGCTGCAGGCTCAGGTAAAAAAGTGATGACTTCTTCTTCGAGCCCCGGCATCAGCCTGATGGCAGAAGGAATATCATACATTGCAGGGGCCGAACTTCCCTGCGTCATCGTAAATGTTCAGCGTGGGGGACCCGGACTGGGGACAATTCAGCCTTCGCAAGCCGACTATTTCCAGAGCACAAAAGGTGGGGGTCACGGCGATTACAGGTTAATTGTTTTGGCACCATCCTCGGTTCAGGAAATGAACGATTTTGTTGAACTTGGATTTCAACTCGCTTTTAAATACCGCAATCCGGCCATGATTCTGACGGATGGTGTCATTGGCCAAATGATGGAAAAAGTGATTCTCGCAGACTACATTCCACGTCAGACTGATGAAGAAATTCAGGAAAAATATGGCTCGTGGGTAACCAACGGCAGAAAAGCAAACCGCGAACGGCACATTGTTACTTCGCTTGAAATGGATTCTTCGCGAATGGAAAAAAACAACATTCGGTTTCAGGAGAAATATTTGAAGATGGAAGAGGAAGATGTGCTTTTCGAAGAAATCCGGTGCGAAGATGCAGAGTATTTGCTGGTGGCGTTTGGTTCATCGTCCCGCATTTGCCAAAAGGCAGTCGATGTAGCCCGCGAGAAAGGCATCAAAGTGGGACTTCTGCGCCCCATCACCCTTTTCCCCTTCCCGAAAAAACCAATTGCCGCATTGGCAAAACAGGTAAAGGGAATGCTGGTTGTTGAGATGAATGCAGGCCAAATGGTCGAAGACGTTCAGCTAGCAGCCGGATGCTCGTCAATACCGGTTAAACATTTCGGACGGATGGGAGGTATTATTCCAAGTCCGGGCGAAGTTGTTGAAGCCCTTGAACAAAAACTGATAGGAGGATAAAACATGGAACTGGCAGAAATTATCAATCCCAATAACCTGGTTTACGAAAAACCAAAATTGCTGACTGAAAATACCATGCACTATTGCCCTGGCTGTAGTCATGGAGTCATCCATAAACTTCTGGCTGAAGTTATTGAAGACCTGAACATTGAAGACAAGACCATCGGTATCTCACCGGTTGGTTGCGCCGTTTTCGCCTACAATTATATTGATATTGACTGGCAGGAAGCGGCACATGGTCGCGCTCCGGCGGTAGCCACCGGCATCGCCCGTACAAATCCAGACAAAGTGGTTTTCACTTATCAGGGCGACGGCGACCTGGCCTCCATTGGAACTGCTGAAATTATGCACGCCTGTAACCGTGGTGAAAACATGGTGGTCATCTTTGTCAATAATGGTATTTATGGAATGACCGGAGGACAGATGGCTCCTACCACTCTTCTGGGACAAGTGACATCTACGACACCTTGTGGACGAGATGCAAACCTCAATGGATACCCGCTTCGAATTACGGAGCTGATCGCTCAACTGGCCGGAACAGCATACGTAACCCGACAATCAGTTCATACACCGGCAGCCATTCGCAAATGCAAGAAGGCGATCAACAAAGCTTTTCAGGCCGTTAACGATAAGAAAGGAACTACTTTTGTTGAAGTGGTCGCAACCTGCAACATGAACTGGAAACTGTCGCCTGTAAAAGCCAACGAATGGCTGGTTGACAACATGTTTCCATTCTATCAGCCCGGCGACCTGAAAGACAGTACCAAAGCCGATCCGGCAAGTTTCGCTCCCTTAAAAAACTAAAGTCATGACAGAAGAAATTATAATAGCCGGGTTTGGCGGACAAGGTGTTCTTTCAATGGGCAAAATTCTGGCCTACTCGGGTGTAATGGCCAATCAGGAAGTATCCTGGTTTCCGTCGTACGGACCCGAAATGCGGGGCGGAACCGCCAATGTAACCGTTATTTTGAGCGAAAGCCGCATTAGTTCACCAGTGTTGAACGAATACGACACAGCCATTATCCTGAACCAGCAGTCGATGGATAAGTTTGAACATGCTGTAAAATCCGGCGGCGTTTTGATTTACGATCCGAATGGAATTATTCATCCGCCCAAACGAACCGACATCAACGTTTACAAAATAGAAGGTACACTGATTGCGGCTGAGCTAGGCAATGTAAAAACGTTCAATATGGTTGTTTTGGGCGCCTACCTGAAGGCAAAACCAGTTGTTAAAATGGAAAGCGTAAAAAAAGGACTCGAAAAGTCGTTGCCTGCCAGACATCACAGCCTGATCCCGATGAATCTTGAAGCAGTGCAAAAAGGTTATGAAAATCTTGAACTAGTTCAGGAAGCAGTTTAGTCTTTTCTGAAACAAAATACCTGATACCCGCTGAAGCTTCGGCGGGTATTTTTTTCATACCACCTCAATTTCGATTTTACATCCTGAATCATTAACCGCCAAAGGAATAGCCTCCAGTCCTGGCACAAAATTAAAAATCCGGCCCCCGGTTGTTGGCAAAATTTCCAAATCCCGGTCCGACGAGATCTTCACCAATGCCTTATCTTTCTTAATTTGTATCTGCCTGGCTGAAATTACTTGAATATCCTCTCCTGATCTGGAAATAAACGGGAGAACAACTCTCACCGGTTGATCCGAAACAGTTTTTGCAGAGAACTCAAGCGTCACTTTTTCAGGATAAAAAGTGTATGTGGTTTCGCAGGCAAGCGAACCTGAAGCCGGAGTCTGCTGATCCTGGTCTACGAGGCTGGAGCTTGATTTGACGCAACAACTATTT
>JAEWME010000052.1 GCA_023393265.1 Bacteroidota bacterium
GACACAGACCAATTGCACTGATTGGCGGTGCAACCGGTATGATCGGCGACCCATCAGGAAAATCGCAGGAAAGAAATCTGCTGGATGAAACCACGCTTCGCCATAATCAGGAGTGCATTAAAAAACAGCTTTCGAAGTTTCTCGATTTCGAATCGGATTCGCCCAATGCTGCAATATTGGTTAACAACTACGACTGGATGAAGGAATTTTCATTCCTGAGTTTCATTCGCGACATTGGCAAACACATCACTGTGAATTATATGATGTCGAAAGACTCGGTAAAAAAGCGCCTTGATGCCGACAGTGGCTCAGGGATGTCGTTTACTGAATTTACATACCAACTGGTGCAGGGAACTGATTTCCTTCATCTGTACCAGACCAAAAACGCTAAACTCCAGATGGGCGGCTCCGACCAATGGGGAAACATCACCACCGGAACGGAACTTATCAGGAGAAAAGCCGGAGGCGAAGCTTTTGCGCTGACCTGTCCGCTGATTACAAAAGCCGACGGAGGAAAATTTGGCAAAACCGAATCAGGAAACATCTGGCTCGATGCAAAGCTTACTTCGCCATATAAGTTCTACCAATTCTGGCTGAATACTTCGGACGAGGACGCGGTTAAATACATTAAAATATTTACTTTACTTACTCAGGAAGAAGTGACAGAACTGGCACAGCAACACGCTGAAGCACCACACATGCGTGCATTACAGCGCCGACTGGCTGAAGAAGTGACTGTGATGGTTCATTCTCGCGACGATTACGAAATGGCTGTTGAAGCTTCCCAGATTTTGTTCGGACAGGGAACAACAGAATTGCTCAATAAACTCGACGAATCGACTTTCCTGTCGGTTTTTGAAGGCGTTCCTCAATTCCAGGTATCAAAAGCAGAAATTGAAAGCGGCATCAAAGTAGTGGATTTACTTGCCGGGACAACAGAAATTTTTCCGTCGAAAGGAGAACTTCGCCGAACAGTTCAGGGTAACGGACTTAGCATTAATAAAGTAAAAATTGCAGATGCCGATATGATCGTTACAAAAGATGAGTTAATAGGCGAAAAATACCTGTTGGTGCAAAAGGGAAAGAAAAACTATTTCCTGATTATCGTCGGTTAACTCCGGGATTTATTCAGGATAGCAAACACTAAAATCAAAAAAACACCGTTAAACCTTCGATCAAACTACATCTTTATGGGAAACTTTTTCGACAATCAGAATCTTCTTGAAACACTCTGGAAATGGAAAAAACACTTGATTACTGTTGGTGTTCTGGCAATTTTGGCATCGGCGATATTTTCCTCGTCGACCTTCATTAAGCCAAAATTCAAATCGACAGCAAGAATCTATCCGAGTAAAAACATCTATGTTTTCAGTGAGGAATCGGAAAGTGAACAATTGTTGGAAATCATTAATTCCCTCGACATAAAACTAAAGGTAATCGATGCTTTTAACCTGAGCGAAGTTTATAAAATCGACAAGAACGACCCTCAGTATCTCACCTTCATTCTGGGAGAGTTTAACGATAACGTTAAATTTAAAAAAACAGAGTATGAGACCGTGGAAATTTCAGTTCTTGATACAGATCCTAACCGGGCTTGCGCCATGTGTGACTCCCTCATTACATTTCTCGATGCAAAAGTAAGGAGCATACACAGCATTAAATACAAGGAAGTTGTAAAAATAGCTAAACGGGACCTGATAATTGTTCAACACCAGTCTGATTCCGTGAGGTCGAAACTGGATGAGATGAGAAGAGATTACCACATCTTCGACTACGAATCTCAGGCAAAGGAAATTACCAAAGGAATGGCAAAGGTGTTTGCAGAGCAAAAAATGAACACCGCAGGCGGAAAAGAACTCGACAAATGGATGAGAAGTCTTGCTGAAAAAGGCGGAGAATATGAAGCGATGGATAAATTACAGAAATCACTGCTTGCCCAAACTGACTCATTAAAACGTGAGATTAACCGATCGGAAAGCGACGCCACCAAACAGATTTCTTATGGGCAAAGAGTACAAAACCCCGTACCTGCCGACAAAAAATCTTATCCAGTGAGATGGCTGATTGTATTATTGTCAACCTTCGCGGCTGAGTTTTTCGCCATGATTGTGGTACTGTTCCTCGATAACAAAAAATCAGCATAAAGGTGTTTCAGGCCAAATTTAAACTACCGGTCTTTTACCTGATTTCAGCGTTGTTTATTCTTATCAATGCTTATTTTCTGGTGCAAAGGCATTCAATGGTTATAAATGCCTTGCCATTTGCACTTATTGTTGTTTTAACGGCCTTGTTTGCGTTCGACAAATTGCTATACCTGGTTGTACTATTAACACCATTATCACTTCCCCTGTCCGAACTGGTTCATGGCTTGCCAATCGACATGTTTCTACCCACAGAGCCACTGCTTTTTGGCATTTTGCTTCTGTTTATCCTGAAGAATTTCGGCTCTGACAAAATTGACCGTAGTATTCTGAAACACCCCATTACAATTGCAATCTTCATCAATCTTGCATGGATACTGATCACGAGTTTCACTAGTACAATGCCCGTGGTTTCAATCAAGTTTTTACTGTCGCGGCTTTGGTTCATTGCCAGCTTCTACTTTCTGTGCATCAAACTTTTTGAATCAGGAAAAAATATCGAGAAGTTTATCTGGCTTTATACATTTTCGTTGATCGTTGTTATTTTTTATGCTACGTACAGGCATTTGGGCTACGGATTATGGGACAAACAGGCGGCACACTTTGTTGTTCGTCCGTTTTATAACGATCATACTGCTTATGGTGCAGCTTTAGCAATGTACCTACCTTTTCTTTTCGGTTTTACTTTTACCAAAATATACACGCCCGGAACCCGGATTTTTGTGCGCATCGTTTTAGCAATTCTGCTAATAGGACTTGTACTTTCGTATGCCCGCGCTGCCTGGCTAAGTATCATGGTTGCATTTGGCATTTGGGCAATCATGCGACTGAAAATCAAATTCAAACCTCTGTTTTTCACCTTTATCGGTATACTTGCCGTCATTCTGGTATTCCAGAACCAGATATTAATGTACATGGAACGAAATAATACGGAATCGTCGGCAAACCTGGCCGACCACCTCTCTTCGATGTCAAATATTTCTTCTGACGCTTCTAATCTGGAGCGAATCAATCGGTGGAGTTGTGCCATCCGAATGTTCCAGGATAAACCGTTATTTGGATACGGGCCCGGTACATACATGTTTAACTACGCGCCATACCAGCTAAAAGCCGACAGAACTATCATCAGTACCAACTCTGCCGACGGTGGTAATGCCCACTCTGAATACCTGGGGCCAATGGCCGAATCCGGATTCATGGGGCTTGTAACTGTTTTGATTTTGATTATAGTTGTGATTTACACTGGCATACATGCGTATACCCGGGCGACAGACAAGCGGCTCAAAACACTTGTGATGGGTGCCCTGCTCGGCTTAATCACCTACTACATTCACGGGATCATGAATAATTTTCTCGACACAGACAAACTTTCGGTTCCATTTTGGGGATTTTCAGCTGTTATTGTCGCCATCGATCTACATACAAGGAAGCAGGAAACAGAAAATCAGGCAATTGCCGAAAAAGGTAATGTACTGAAAAATGGTTGGTGATTTTTAGGAAAATAATTTGTAATCTTCACGCTGTTAATCGGAAGAGGAAGCAGGCTCTGGTGTAGATCAACCTGCCAGCAATACGATTAACGCATAAACAGTAATACAAGGGTAGGCTTACAGGCTGCCTTTTTTCTGTTATTACTGGTATGCCCGATGGCTAAAGAAAACTCATTTTGCGTTAGCAAAATAAATGTACCATTTGATGAAATTTATTCGGTGTTTTACCGTCA
>JAEWME010000232.1 GCA_023393265.1 Bacteroidota bacterium
CGACACCACCACCATCAGCAACATGATGAAAACGAGCAACCAAATTTCGAATATCAGCCAATTGGTGTGCCAGAACCATCTGGTCGATTCCCAATACCAGCCTGTCATCACATCTTTTCCTGTATTGGTAAAGATATTGGTGAACAAACGCATCATACCTATGCCAAAACCTACAATCATGCCTGCCTCTCCGGCTTTGGGTGTAATTCTCTTAGAAAAAATACCAAGTACAAATACCGCCACCATTGCAGGCGCAAGCAGCGACTGGATTCCCTGAAGATAATCATATAAACTACCAAGGCTTTGCATGATTGGAATCCACACAATACCAAGCACTACCACCACTATAGTTGCGATTCGGCCAACCAAAACGTACCTGGCTTCGCTTTTATTTTTAAACATCGGCTTATAGAAATCCTCTGTAAATAAAGTTGCACAGGAATTGAAAAAAGCCGCCAACGAAGCAACAAGCGCCGAAATAAAACCAATCGTAACAATACCTTTCACTCCAGCCGGAAGCACAAATTTAACCATCGAACCAAAGGCTGTGTCGGGGTTATCCAGGGTGAAACCACTATCGGGACGTGCCGCCAGTGCAGCAGCAACCATACCCGGTATCAGGAACATAAATACAGGCAGTAATTTGAAATAACCGGCAGCAATGGTACCCCGGCGGGCACGCTTCATAACTTCATCGCTTGCCTCTCCTTTTCGCTGTCCAAGTACACGTTGAACAATGTGCTGATCGGTAGCCCAATACCACAAACCGATAATTGATGCACCAATAAACACCCAGAAACCAGGATAATCGTCATAAAGCGGATCTCCGGTTTCGAAGTGAAACATGTGGTTTGTACCATAAGCTACACCGTCGGCACCAACGCTGAGTGTTTTGGAGTAATCAATCATTGCTGTCCAGCCATCGGCAATACTTCCTCCGCCAAGAGCAGACAAACCCAGGAAAAGTACAAGGAATGAGCCTAGAATAAGTATTGGTGTCTGTATGGCTGAAAGGGTCATAACACCTTTCATTCCACCTAAAACAGTGAAAATTCCGGTTAGAACAATCAGACCAATTGCACCATACCAAAAAGGCAAGCCAAGAAGGCTTTCCATGAAGATGCCTCCGGTAAATGCGGTCACACTCACTTTCGTTAACACATAGGCAATGAGTGTAATGATTGACAACCAGGATCCGGTGGCTGGGGTGTAACGATTTTTCAGAAAATCGGGCATCGTGATAATTTTACCCAGCTTATTATTCATAAGCTGATAAAACGGAACGAAAAGCCAGCCAAGAATAAGTATCATCCAGCCTTGCATTTCCCAATGTGCCATGCCGACACCAGCTTTTGCACCTGTTCCGGCCAGGCCAACAAGGTGTTCTGATCCGATGTTGGCAGCAAAGATGGCTGCACCAATAATGTACCAAGGCTCACCTTTACCAAAGAGATAATCTTCGCTGTCGGCTCCCTGCTGCGAGCGCTTGTCTTTTTGTATAGAACGCCAAACGGCCCAGGCCACCGCCAAAATCCCAACAGCGATGATTACCCAATCGAGCCAAATAAATTGATTAGAATTCCAGTTCATGTTTTTTAGTTAGGTTATTTTATAATGTTCGTTTTTTTTCGTCAGTACAATTTATGGTTTGACAATCCGGTCGATGTCATGGTCCAGCGAATCTTTTTTCACCCGGTAATAAAAAGCGCCTTTTCTCGATTCAGAAGGATCCTTTATGCTCAGTTTCTCCAAAATATCAAGCGACAATATTTTTTTTCTGAAATTACCCGGATCAAATTCCCTCTGGAAAATAGCTTCATATAGCTTCCTCAACTGGGTTAAGGTAAACATTTCGGGTAATAGCTCATTCCCCACCAAACTAAGACCAGCTTTATTCTGAAGCCGGGAAAGCGCTTTTTCGAACATTTGCTGGTGATCGAAAATCAGCTTAGGTAATTGCCGGATCGGAATCCAGAAAGCGCCGTTTTCCTTTACACACTCGTCGTCGTGCAAATCAATCCGGATCAGGGCATAATATGCCAGGCTAATTACACGTGCTTCCGGATCGCGGTCGGGTTGGGAAAAAGCCATTACCTGTTCCATAAAAATCATCTTCAGTCCCGTAGTTTGTTTCAAAATCCGCGCTGCAGCTTCGTCGCCCGATTCGTTTTCCTGAACAAATCCGCCAAGTAGCGACCACCCGCCTTTTGATGGTTCAAAACTTCGGGGATAAAGTAACAAATTCAGCTCATCGTTTTTATACCCAAGAATGACGCAATCGACCGCAACAAAGTATCGCGGATATAATCCATATAAATCCATAAAGTTTTCAATACCTGTGATCAAAATTATAAAAGTATTTTTTACTCTTATTAATCAGTGAAGATATTTTGACCATTCATGCCGGAAAACATCTTTCCATTCAGGGCAAAAAAAAAGAAGGACCATTCCTGATCCTTCTTTAAATATCTTAGAAATATCTCCTGATTATTTCACAGGGATGTCTGTATTAACGTTTTTGCTACCTACCAAAGCATAGAACAGCAAATAACCGAAACCAGCAACAATTACCCAATAACTAGGCATATAACCGGCAATATCGGCAACCCAACCCTGAATTGCAGGAAGAATACCTCCACCGCAAACCATAACCATAAAGATTCCTGAAGCTGCTGCCAAATATTTTCCTAAACCTTCAACGGCAAGATTGAAAATTCCACCCCACATAATCGAAGTACAAAGTCCAACTAATACAAGGAATGCAGCATTGATTGGCACTTCCAATAAACCAAAAGAGGTTACACCGTCAATACTTTTCAAAACTGGCAATGAAACTAAGGTAGAGGCTGAAGAAAACATAGCCGCAAGGACAAGAACCAAACCTAAACCCGATGCAAAAGTAAGCATTGCTCTACTTGATACTTTTGCTCCGATTGAAGCTCCAACCAAACGGCCAATCAACATCAGGAACCAGTAAGTTCCTGCAACGAATCCGGCAGTAGTAGCATTCAACGCATTTGGAGTAGCAGGATCAACAAGGAAATAGTTTAAAACGCCCGGCGTTCCAACTTCCACTCCAACGTATACAAAAATACCAACAGCACCTAAAATAAAATGACGGAACTTTAAAGCGCCTGACATCAGGTTTCCGAGTGGTTCGGAAGATTGTTCAGCGTGTGGTTCCGGAATACTTACGAAATACAACACAACAAACACAATAGCGAATACCGCCATTGCAGCATACATGAACGGGAAAATATTGGTGATTTGTGCTTTTGCAGCATCACCAATTAGAATACCAACGATCATCGGCGTAGCAGTTGCCATAACCGAGTTGAAAGAACCACCAATCTGAATGAGTTGGTTACCGGTATTTCCGCCACCCCCAAGCGTATTCAACATTGGATTAACTACTGTATTCAGCAAACACATTGAGAATCCTGCAACAAATGCGCCGGCGAGGTAAACGGCAAAAGCCGAATCCTGACCAGAATAACCTGAAAAATATTGAATACCTACTCCAACAAAGCCTACTGCAATAGCAATCAGGGCAGTTTTTTTGTAGCCTATTCGTTGAAGCAGGATACCGCTTGGAATACCCATTACTGCATAAGCAATAAAGTTAGCTGCATTACCAAGAAGTCCGAGAAAATTAGTTACTGCAAACTGGCTCTTCAGCACGATACCCATTGGCGCTGCAAGGTTAGTAACAAAGGAGATCATACCAAACAGCATGATCATCATAATAATTGGTACGGTGTAGTTTTTGTTTTGTGTCATAATTTCAGGTAATTTTATTATTAATTTTTAAGTTTAGTTTGTGTTTCCCTAACTAAATTTTAGTTCCCGAATTTGCAAAAAATATCTTACTATTTATGTACGATCAGCAAAAAAAGACTAAAATATTCAGCCTCAAATATTAAGGAATTATTTAGGTTAGTTTCCCGCTTTAGTCACCGGATTATTCTATTTACAAATCCAGTTTAATTGCACCTTTTGCACGGATAAACAGCTTATGACAACTGCCTTTTCCGTATACATGCTCCAGCGTGCTTACATATTGATCGAGTAATTCCTTTGGAACGAATGCCTGAATGGTTCCGCCAAAACCGCCGCCATGAACGCGCCAGGCACCTTTTCCTTTCAAAATCATTTCGCTTAAAGCCAAAGCCAGCGAAACAACCTGCTCGTCTTTGTGTACCACATCGAAAATATTCTGATTGTACATGTAAGAACTGTATCCTGATTCAACTACCAGTTTCAGGAATGTTTCAAAGTCATTTTTTTCCAGTGCGGCAACCTGATCGACTACGCGCTGGTTATCTCCCTGAAAGTGATATGCGCGCAGCAATGCACGATCGCCGGTCTTTTTTCGGATATCAGGCATTTTTTCGACAATTTGCGCCAATGTTACCTGACGCAAAACTTTTGCTCCCAATTCAGCGGCAACAGCTTTCATTTCTGTTGGCAATGAAGCATATTCGGCCTGCGAAGCAACATCATCATGGCCACCACCAACATCTGTGATCACCAAAGCAAAACCGGTTTTAACGAAATCGAAGTCAACTTCCTTTACAATTGGTTTTGATGGATCCTCAAAGTCGATGGTGATTAATCCGCCAACAGAACAAGCGGTTTGATCCATCAGTCCACAGGGTTTTCCGAAGAAATTATTTTCCGACCACTGACCAATGATAGCATTTTCCACAGCGCTCATCTTGCCGTTATTGAACAAATGATTCACAATTGCACCAATCAACACTTCGAACGAAGCAGAGGAGCTCAGGCCCGAACCTTTTGGCACGCGCCCTTCGATGCAGGCGTCGAAACCGCCAATGCTATACCCTTTTTCCTTCATGCGGGCGCAAATACCTTTTACAAGCGACGAAGACGTGTAAAACTGGGCCGGATCGATTTCCAGCGAACTCAGGTCAACCTGAAATTCAGGATAACCGACAGACTTAATTCTGATTGTGCTGTTGCCATTTGGTGCAGCCACTGCAATATTATCGAGGTTTACAGCGCCTGCAAGCACGCGTCCATAGTTGTGATCGGTGTGGTTACCGCCAATTTCGGTTCGTCCCGGGGAGCTGAACAACATTACATCGTCGCTGCCATATACTTTTTGAAATTCATTCATTAAACCGGCATAGCGTGCTGCCTGCTCTTTCAAAACAGCATCATCCACACCATATAATTCCTGAAATAAGGGGTTGTTGCCTTGGGCAATCGTTTCGATTAAAGCACTAATTTTTGCCATCGTTTTATTGTGTTTAATTATTGGTTTGTTGTTTATAATGAATTGCAGGAAGTTCGCGCAGCCGACGGGCTGCCTGCTCGGCCGTGATGTCGCGCTGAGGAGAAGCGAGCATTTCGTAACCTACCATGAATTTTTTTACCGAGGCCGAGCGCAGTAACGGCGGGTAAAAGTGCATGTGCAAATTCCACTCCGGATAATCCTTTCCGTCGGTTGGCGCCTGATGCAAGCCAGCAGAATAAGCAAACGAAACTTCGAATAGGTTGTCGTATCGGACAGTTAGCTGTTTGTATATGTCTGCTAATGCTGTTCGTTCCTCGTCTGTAAGTTGGGCAATGTTTTGCACAGCGCGCCGACTGATAATCATAGCTTCGAACGGCCAAACAGCCCAAAACGGAACCAGTGCAACGAAATGGTCGTTTCTAACCAGCAGCCGTTCCTTCTTTTCCAGTTCGGCTTTCAGGTAATCGCCCAATAAGGTTGTTCCATATTTTTCAAAATATTCCTTCTGCTTCTCAGATTCTTTAGCTGGTTCGGCCGGAACCGATGAAGACGACCAGATTTGCCCATGCGGGTGTGGATTAGAGCATCCCATGATGGAACCTTTGTTTTCGAAGATCTGCACGTAATTGACCATCGGGTTTGCGGCAAGCTCCTGAAACTCATCGCACCAAACATCAACCACTTTCCTGATATCAACCAGGTCCATTTCAGGAACGGTCAAACTGTGATCGTCGCTAAAACAAATCACCTTGCAGATTCCACTTTCGCTTTTTGCCTGAAACAAATTACCATCTTCAAATTCGCCTTCAGGTGTTTCAGTAAGTAATGCACTGAAATCGTTAGTAAAAACATAAGTTCCTTTATACGGCGGGTTGAATTTACCTCCTGCCCTTTCGTTTCCGGCGCAGAGATAACAGGTTGGGTCGTAGTGCGGCCGACTGTCTGAAACGCTTTTTTCTACTTGTCCCTGCCAGGGCCGTTTTGCACGATGCGGCGAAACCAAAATCCAGTCGCCTGTCAGCGGATTTAGCCTGCGGTGCGGATGATCTTCTATATTGAAATTACTCATTTTATTTAGTTTTTAAATTATTTCGGGATGCGAGGTTCGAGTTGCGGGTTATTAACTCGTATCCTGAAATGCGCAACACCTACCCCTTTATTCAACTGGTGGGTACTGGTTGGTAAAAATAGATACTTTGGGATTAAAACCGAATCAGGAATTTGTGTTTAGAAACATGTCAAAGCGAACTTCTCCTGATAAGCGCCGACTTGTTTCGTATTTTTTCCCAGGTTCTGTCCTGAATCATGCGGGCGAGCGTTTGCCCCATTTGCGAAAAATCGGTGGAAATGGTTGTAATTCCACCTGCAACAACTTCTTTCAGCATTGTATCGTTAAAAGAAACGATGCCCGAATCACTTCCAAGTACAAGCGAATTATCGGCGGCCATTTTCACCAGTCGCACCAGATTCCGGTCCGACGGAACAAAATAAGCTTCACCCTTTTTAATCTTTCGGTTTTCGAGGTTACGGATAATCTCGAAGCTAAATTTATTCTCATTACAGAACCGCTGAAAACCAGTCAAACGCCCTTCAGGTTCTTTTCCGCCAGGATAAACCATCACCAGATTGGTGTATTTGCGCAATAAATCAGCACCGTCGTTCAGCGCATCGTAAACATCCTTTTCAAAATCCTGAAAAACAACCGGATATTCAGACAGGTCAGCCTTTTCGCGATCGAGGATATAAACCCTGTCACGCGGGAGCTTCGCCACAATATTCACGGTATCGTCGAATGTTGCGGGCATAATCACATAAGAAGTATACTTCCCGACACTTTCGGCGATTAAATCTTTAAAAACCTGGTAGTTAAAATGATGAAAATAAATATCAACTGAAGACTTATTATCGAGGCTATTGATAAACGCGGTGTATAAATCTTCTTTAAAAGCATTCAACTCGTCGAATAGCACAAAAATTTTCTGATCGACATTAATTTCAGTACTGTTGATATAGTATCCTTTCCCGGGAATAGAGCTGATGATTCCTTTTGCTTTTAACTCATTGAAAGCCACCATCACTGTATCGCGCGAAAGTTCGTATTCAGCGCAAATCTGGTTCAACGAAGGAATCTTGTCGCCAAGCTTTATCTCTCCGATCGAAATAGCTGTATAGATGGAATTTATGATCTGGCGGTATTTGGGAATTCCAAGGGAATCGTCTATTTGAATGTATTTCACAAGCCCGTATTTTAGTTTTGATTCTTTCAAAAGTAGAAATAAATCGGAATAAATTTCACAACCTGTACCCACCAGTCTGTGTGAAAAAGTTAAATTTGTAAGCCTGTGGGCAAACCTTCAGCAAGAAATATCTGACTACTAAAAAAATAACAAAACCAGTATGAAAATAAGTAAAATGCCCTTTGGCAAACTAAAAGACGGCAACCGGGCCGATCTTTTTACACTTCAAAACGACCACCAGGTAACAATTAAAATCACGAATTACGGAGGTATTGTCACATCGATTGAAACACCAGACAGAGATGGAAATCTGACCAACATCGTTTGTGGCTTCGACAAACTGGAAACCTACCTCAGCGAACAGTACCTCGGTAGCTATCCGTATTTTGGCTGTATTTGCGGCCGTGTTTGTAACCGCATCGGAGAAGGAAAATTTACACTCGAAGGGAAAAACTATTCGCTCGCAGTAAATAACGGTCCCAACCATCTGCATGGAGGACTTCATGGGTTCGACCGGCGGCAGTTCGATGCAGAAGTTATTGAAACGAAAGAGCAGGTTGGCGTGAAACTGACTTACCTGAGCCCGGATATGGAAGAAGGTTATCCCGGAAATCTGAAAGTAACCTGCACTTATTTACTGAACAACGATAACGAATTTTCGATGGAATATGGTGCAGAAACAGATCAAACCACGATTATAAACCTCACCAACCATAGCTATTTCAATTTACTGGGCGGAAAAGATACCATCCTGAATCATGAACTGGAACTGACAGCAAAATCTTACACACAATCAGTAGAAATGATTCCCATGGGAGCAATCGTACCGGTTGAAGGAACACCTTTCGACTTCCTGACCAAAAAAAAGCTGGGAAAAGACATTGTCGGACTGGCTGATGGTTACGACCTCAACCTGGTTTTAGACAACGATGAAGGAAAAATGGTTTTCGCAGGCCGGCTCAGCGAAGAAACGACTGGTAGAAAAGTAGAAGTTTTCACCACGCAGCCTGGCATTCAGCTTTACACAGGCTACTGGATCCCTGAACTGGAAATTAACGGAGAAAAAAAGTTTGGCCGTTTTTCAGGAGTAGCACTCGAAACCCAACATTACCCCGATTCGGTAAATAAACCACAGTTTCCTTCGGTAGTATTGAAACCGGGAGAAAAATTTGCAGAAAGAACGATCTATAAATTCGGCGTTTGATAAGGTATAATAACATTAAAGCCGGTTGACCCGGCTTTAATGTTATGAAAACCAAAAACAAACAGGGACTACAACCAACCCTGTTTTAGAAAACAGAAAACTATCTTTGTCCTCCACCGAAACCGCCCATACGGCCCTGTCCGTTGCGCATCATTTCTTCACGCTTTTTCTGATTCTCATCAAAAAGCTTAGCCTGCTCCGGTGTCAAAACGGCTTTAATTTCTTTGCTGCGCTCTTCCTGAACTTTTCTCATTTCTTCGCGCATTTTAGTTCTTTCTTCGTCGCTGGCATCACGCATTTTCTGCCAGTCAAAAGAACGGTTTTCCATGTATTTTTTATTGATGGCCAAAACTTTGGCTTCCTGATCTTTATTCAGCTTCAACTCTTCAACAAGTCGCTGAGTCTGTCTTTTCACCATTTCTTCGGGATTCATCATCTGGCGTCCCGGTCCGTCAGGGCGTCCCTGCCCGGCAGATTGCGAAGGCCGCTGGCCGCCGCCACGTTCCTGAGCGTAAGTGGTTCCTGCAACCAGCAGAAAAACCATCAGCATAAAACCTAACTTTTTCATTTTTATAAAATTTTTGGTTAAAAACTCCTTCTCATGCAGAAAAAATTCTCTTAAAAACCTTTGTGCGATTAAGACTAACCGCCACAACAAAGGTTTAAAAGCGAAATCTTAATTTCTGTTAAATGGATGAAATTGCCTATTTTTGAATATCAAAATAAAAAACCGTGAAAGCATTGATATTTGCCGCCGGACTTGGGAGCCGGCTTCTTGAACATACCCAGGAAAAACCCAAAGCACTGGTTCCATTGGCCGGAAAACCGCTCCTTTGCCATGCTATTGAACATTTGAAATCATTTGGCATTACTGAAATTACAATCAATGTATTTCATTTCGCCGAGCAAATCATTGAATACCTGGCCCAAAACAACTTTTTCGGGATCGACATCCACATTTCCGACGAGCGGGAACAACTGCTCGACACGGGCGGCGGACTGAAAAAAGCCGCAAATTTCCTGAAGGGCACTGAGCCAATTCTGATATACAATGTGGATGTAATCAGCAATCTCGATCTCAATGCGTTGCTTGCTTACCACATCGAACAACAAAATCTGGCAACACTGGTCGTAAGGAAACGCGAAACCAGCCGCTACCTGCTCTTCGACGAAAACAGGCAAATGACCGGCTGGAAAAATTTCAAATCAGGCGATATAACCATCAGCAAACCGGATAAATTCTATCAATCAGAACCTTACGCTTTTAGCGGCATCCACCTTATTCAGCCCCGACTTTTTGATTTGATCGAGGAAGAGGGCAAATTTCCGGTAATGGATTTATATCTCCGCCTGGCAAAAGATCAAAAAATAGGTGCATATATCGACCAGTCTGATCTGTGGATGGACCTTGGGAAACCCGACCAACTGGTGGAAGCCGAAAAACTGCTCGGCGTAGCAAAAAAATAAAGCTGCTCCGCAAACATGCGAAACAGCTTCAGTTCTGCAAAATATTGATCTGCTATTTTGTTGCTTCAGGTTCGAGCGCTACGCCGTAATAATTCCCAAAATCGAACCATTTGGCAGTGGCCGCTTTAATTTCTTCAGTAGTAAACGAATTTACGACCGAGTCGTAGTCGGAAAACTGGCTAAAATCGGCATTGTTGA
The DNA here is from genome assembly GCA_023393265.1 of Bacteroidota bacterium. Taxonomy (GTDB): domain Bacteria; phylum Bacteroidota; class Bacteroidia; order Bacteroidales; family Prolixibacteraceae; genus Aquipluma. The sequence goes on from JAEWME010000232.1 coordinate 10,367, forward strand.
AAAAGTAATTATTGCTCAAAATACCCAACCAGTATTTGTTTTCGCGAAGGTTCGTCTCGTGCTCGCGAAGCAGTTTTTCCTTTGCTTTTTGCAAATCGGTATCACCGGGGCCGTTGCTCGCGATGTCTTTTATCTGTTCGAATACTGCTTTTTTCAACTGCGGAAGTTTCTTCGGATCAGCACCGTAAGCAATAACAAGGTCGTATTTCGATGTAGGGAAACGGTCAATCGACGGACTTGCATCGATAGAATAGACACTGCTTTTGTCTTCACGGATCACTTCAAGCAGCCGAGTAGTGAGGATTTTACCCACCGTATTGATCAACAACAGATTCCGGCGATTATAATCGAAATTGCCGTGAAAAACGAGGTACTGAATTCCTTTGGCATCCTGACCTTTGGATACGGTTCGCTCAACAACACCATCGGGTTCGCGCACGCCCATATCCTTCCACTGTTCATTTTTATGGGTCGACGGGATTGCGGCCAGATACTTGCAAACCAACACTTTCAGCGCTTCCTTATCGATATTACCTACAAAAAAGAACCTAAAATCGCTGGCATCGCTGAAACGCTCGTGGTTGATCTGGTTGATCCGTGCAAAACTGGCTTCCTTTAGCAACTCCGCAGTCATGGGCCTTTTTCTCGGACTGTAATTAGCCGAAACAACAGTCAGTGTGTCCTGAAAAGCATCATCAGGCGAAGTTTTCTTGTTTTCGAGAATTCCGGTAACCCGGCTCATCAACGACTGATAAGCCACCGAATCGGTACGCTGGTCTACAAAATACATATATACCAGTTGCATCAGCGATTCGGCATCGTTTACAGAACAACTGCCGCTAAAACCTTCGCGTAAATCGTTGATATACGGACTTACCGAAACAGCTTTACCTGCCAGGTATTTATCGAGCGAAATGCGGTCGTATTCACCTAGTCCGCTCTGAACCAGAACCGACGATGCCAGATCGGCCGACACATCATCTTTTTGTGCATATTGCGATGTTCCACCGGGGCTGTATGCAGTGAATAAAATCTCATCATCTTTGAAATCGGTTTGTTTCACAACTACTTTGGCGCCGTTAGAAAGCGTCCACTCTTCGGCATCAACTTCTTCGAGCCTTTTTTCCGAAGTAATTGTACCAGCCTGTGGTTCCGCAGCCACGAGAGGCTTATCCATCACTTTATCATCATAAGGTTGCACTTTGGCCTGATCAACCTCATCCAAATATCGCCGGATGTCGGCTTCGGTTGGAAC
>JAEWME010000190.1 GCA_023393265.1 Bacteroidota bacterium
CTGATGAACCGCATCCTCGAAAATAACATCGACCTTTCGGTTTGGAGCAACAGCCGGCTCCTGGTTTTCATTTTTTTGGTCAGCCTGCTGGTCGGCATACTTTCAGGATTGTATCCGGCCACAGTCATTTCGGCCTACAATCCGGTGAAGGTATTGAAAGGCAAACTGTTCAGCAACGGGAGAAATTCGTTCAACGTAAAGAAAATATTGGTCGTCGCCCAGTTTTCCATTTCGCTGTTCATGCTCGTCGTCAGTTTCATCCTGTTCAACCACGTCAATTTTATCCTGAACAAGGACCTGGGATTCGACAGCAAAAACATCCTTTACACCGAAATCAACGTGCATGATACCACCCGGTTTGAAACCATTAAAAACAGGCTGCTGCAATACCCCGAAATTTCGGATGCCGCATTTTCGTCCACAATCCCGTTCATCGGGAACATTGGCGGGTACATTACCTGGGAAGGCGCCATGCCCGACCAAAAAGAAATGGTCTCGCGTAATTACGTGAGTTACGATTTTATTCCGACTTACAACCTGAAAATGGCTTACGGACGCAATTTCTCAACTGAATATCCTGCCGATAATAAGAGTTGCATCATCAACGAAACCGCCATGAAAGCATTTGGCTACACCGAACCGATTGGTAAACAGTTGTTCCTTTATGGACAAACGTATTCAATCATTGGTGTGGTTAGAGATTTCCATGCCTTTTCGGTTCACAATCCCATTCCGAATTACATCATGTTCCTGAACGATAACGTTCTGGCTGGTTCCCAAATGGTAACGGCCCGGTTTACTCCCGGAAACGGACAAAAGGCGAAACAAATCTTTGCCAGCGAATTGGAATCAGCTATGCCCAACGAGCCTTTCGAGGTTAAAGATTTCAGGGTTATTTTTTATACCGAAAACGCGTATGTATTCTGGAAAGCATTTGAGAAGTTATTCCTGATTTTTGCTGTTGTTTCGCTCATCGTTTCGTCTATCGGGCTGTTTGGGCTGATGCTTTTCACCATTAAACGGCGCACCAAAGAAATTGGTATCCGTAAAGTGTTGGGCAGCTCCGTAGCCACAATTTACAGGCAGCTTTCGTTCGAGGTATTTGCCTTGCTGGGAGGCGCTATACTTATTGCCTGCCCGGCGTCGTTCTACATCTACAAAACCATGCCCGGAACCTATAAGGAACCACTTTCAATTATGGTTTTTATTATCGGAATCGTCCTGATCGCTGCAATCGCCCAGTTAACTATTAGTTACCACGTATTTAAAGTCGCGGTAAGCAACCCGGTGAAAGCGTTGAGGTATGAGTAAAGTCTTAATCAGGATTTACAGGATGAAATGATTAACAAGATTGAAAAAGATATGGAAAATCAAATAGAAGAAAATAATTGGATGTGCAATGAAGATTCACAATACGCCAGGAAACAGTTTTCAGGAAGTAATCTATCAACGTTGCCTGGCTATCGAATTGGAAAGAAACAACATTGAATTTGCAAGGGAACAAGAGTTTCCAATCTTCGATGAAGGTATTAATGTTGGAATAAGAAGAGCCGATTTTATTGTTGCTGATGTAGTTCTGGTTGAACTAAAAGCAATCATTAAACTGGAAGAAGTTCATATGGCATAAGCGCTGAATTATCTGACAGCCTACCCAATTGACAAAGGACTGCTGATCAATTTTGGCTCGACTAGCCTCGAAATAAAGCGGTTATTCAGAAAGCATTAATTCTTAATCCTGAAAATCACTAAATCCTACAAATCCTGATTCAGACAATATTAAAAATAACAACATGATACACTTAACCAACATCGACAAGTATTACGATTCGAAGTTTCAGCGGACATTTGTACTGAAAGCAATTAACTTTGACGTAAACGAGGGTGAATTCGTTAGCATTATGGGCCCCAGTGGCTCGGGTAAATCAACCTTGCTCAACATCATCGGGTTGCTCGACACTCCTTCGGCGGGCGAATATGCGCTGTATGATAAATCGGTGCTCGACCTGAAAGAGAAAGTAAAGGTTGACTACCATCGCAATTTTATGGGATTCATTTTCCAGGCATACCACCTCATCGAAGAAATGACGGTGTATGAAAACATTGAAACTCCGCTTATTTACAAAGGGGTAAAGAGCAAAGACCGTCAGGCGATGGTGGCCGACTTGCTCGACCGCTTTAACATGGTTGCCAAAAAAGATTTGTTCCCGCAGCAGCTTTCAGGAGGACAACAACAACTGGTAGGCATTGCCCGCGCCATTGTTGGCAAACCCAAACTTTTGCTAGCCGACGAACCAACCGGCAATCTGCACTCTGGTCAGGGTGAAATGATTATGGAAACGCTTCAGCAATTGAACAACGAGGGGATGACCATCATCCAGGTGACACACAACGAAAAGTTCGCCGAATACGGTAAACGCATTATCCGGCTCGAAGATGGCATCATTAGAAAAGATGAAATTGCCGGGTAAAAAATAGATCTCGATACTCGAATCAAAAAAACACAAAAGCAATGTTACAAGTTAAACGCATCGTAAAATCTATCCTGAAATACCGTACTTCTTCAGGATTAACTTTATTAAGTCTGATCATTTCGTTTGTGGGAATTGTCATTCTCGCGTTGTATATTTCCTATGAGAGAAGTTTTGACCGGTTCCATAAAAATGCTTCGTCAGTATACCGTTTGGGAACAAGGGAATACGGGTGTGCGGTTCCTGCGGTATCAAACGATCTCATCAGGCAAAACGTGCCCGAAATAGAGAAGTTGATGACCCTTTATTTTTGGGAAGGGAAAATTACCACACCCAGTTTAAGTCAGGTCAACATCAGTTACCAGTCGTCGCAATTGTATGCAGAGGAATCGTTTTTCGATGTGTTTACTTTCCCGCTAAAGCTTGGTTCGGCTTCCGACGCACTTAAAGAACCCAATACGGTTGTTTTGACTGAAACATTTTCAAAGAAACTGTTCGACAAGTCTAATCCGCTGGGCGAAACAATATTTCTTGACGGCGAATCGTACAGCGTAACTGGCGTAATGAAAGACTTTCCGAAGAACTCGTCGTTTAGCGCCGATTGTGTTACTTCATTTGCAACCTTGCTGAAGAACAACAGGAGTGGAGTGAACGATTGGTCTGAATGGAGCTTTAACGTTTTTTTGAAGTTACGTGAGGGAGCCGATCCTGAAAAGGTAACCGACAAAATTGACAAGGTTCCCGCGATTGCTTCTAATCTCGAAGATATGAAGAGCCGTTATCCCAATCAAACCTTCATCGTTTTAATGCCATTGGAAAAAATTCACTTTGTTGCCGACGGAAATTACAGTTATGTCAATCCGGTTATCCTGAATGTTTTATCGTTACTGGCGCTTATTTTAGCAATTATGGGAGCGGTAAATTTCGTCAATTTTGCAACCTCGCAGGCACCGCTACGATCAAAGTCGCTTTCTGTATTGCAGGTTTTGGGCGGAAACCGCCTTTCTTCAATGGCGCAGATCATTGCCGAATCGGTATTGTTGTCAATTGTTGCCTTGGTTATTTCGCTCATTTTATACTGGATTTCTTATTCGGCAATTGAAACGCTCTTCGGAATTAGCGGACTTTCTTTGGCGGGACGTTACTTCTTTTTATTCTGGTTCCTCCTCTTTGCCATTGGCTTTGGTATTCTGGCCGGACTGTATCCAGCCCGTTATATCACCTCCTCGCCGCTGGCACAAGCTGTAAAAGGAAATGCTCATTTCTCCGGAAAAGGAAAATCGTTCAGAAATGTGCTGATTACCTTACAGTTTATGTTTACCATTGCTTTGCTTGTCGCTGCATTTGTTGTCGAAAAACAATTAAACTACTGGCGCAACTTCGACATTGGACTCAATAAGGAAAATGTAGTCTACCTGAATACAACAGCCGAACTTCAGAACCATTACCAGGCATTTGCCGACGAGCTGATGAAAAATCGCCAAATTAAAGATTACTCCTATACACAGTTTATTC
>JAEWME010000205.1 GCA_023393265.1 Bacteroidota bacterium
GGGAAAAATATGCCGAAAAGCGAAACATCTTTCAGCGAACCGAACATTTCGGGAAGCGGCACAATGCTGTTGAGCGACTGTGCAAAAACGTATGCCAGCGACGAAATGGTAGCCGTTTGAATGACCGAAAACAGCGACCAGCCATACATAAATGCAAAGAATCGGTTGTAGATTTTTTTTAGGTACACGAATTCGCCGCCCGTATCGGCCAGCAAACCGGCAACTTCGGCGTTGCTCAGCGCGCCGAAAAGCGTAACCACGCCGCCTGCAATCCATGCCAGCAAAATCCACCCGGTTGAGTGCAGTTCGGAAGCCATCGGTGCAATTTTTTTATAAACGCCCGAACCAATGATGTTGGCCACCACGAAAATAACCACATATCCAAAACCCAAAGCCCGGACCAGGTTGTGCTGCTGATTCATAAAAAGAGAATTGTTAGTGAAAACGAAATTAAAAAATAATTGTCATCACGCGGTTATTACTTTGGGTTTGGCCGATAATCTGAGGAAATACTTAATTTTGGTCCATGCTAAAACAAGATGCCATGATCAAAGAATTAATCCTGAAAAACCGCAGTTACCGCCGGTTTCAGCAATCAGAAAAAATCAGTATTGAACAACTTCGGCAATGGGTCGACCTGGCGCGCGTGTCGGGATCGGCACGAAACGCCCAGCCACTCAAATATATCCTGAGTACAGAAGAAAAACTAAATGCAGAAATTTTCGAACTGCTTGCCTGGGCCGGGTACCTCACCACATGGAAAGGGCCGGAAGAAGGCGAACGCCCTGCCGCATACATTGTTTTACTGAAAGACACGCTCATTTCGGCGAACCATCTTTGCGACGATGGCATCGCGCTGCAAAGTATTTTACTGGGAGCCACCGAAGCCGGGTATGGCGGTTGCATCGTCCACTCGGTTAACCGCAACAAACTGCGCGATTTGCTCCACATCTCGGAACAATACGAAATTTTGTATGTACTGGCACTTGGAAAACCGGCAGAAACTGTCGTGCTGGAAGATGCGATCGAAGATGATACCAAATACTGGCGCGATGAGGATAGCATTCACCACGTCCCGAAACGTTCCCTTGACGAGATCATCATCGAAACACACGATTAGATTTTCAGGAGGAAACTAGCGGATAAAAAGGCTCATCAGCATTACGGTTGTGATGCCAACAATTCCGATGGTCGATTCCATGACCGTCCAGGTTTGAAACGTCTGTTTCACGTTCAGGCCAAAATACTCTTTAAACATCCAGAATCCTGAATCGTTGAAGTGCGACCACATCACGCTGCCCGCGCCTGTGGCCAAAACCATCAACTCGGGAGAAACACCCGACTGCTGTGCAATGGGCAGCATAATCGGCGCCGTGGTGAGCGTGGCAACAGTCGCGGAACCAACCGCCAGCCTGAAAATTGAAGCAATCAGGAAAGCCATCAGCAGCGGGTTCATTTGAAAAGAGGCCGAAACCGAGCGAATATATTCGATGACATGGCTGTCTTTGAGTACCTGCGAAAAAGCACCTCCGCCGGCAATAATGAGCATGATCATGGCAATGGCGCCAATCGATTTGGCTGAACTGCCCATCACCTGCGGCATCTTTCGGCCATTGCGCAGCCCAAGCGTGAGAATGGCTACAACCACCGCCATGAAAAGCGCCACGTTGGCATCGCTCATGAATTTGAAAAAACTGATAACCGGGGCAAATGCGGCTGCAAACTGATTGCCAAAACCAGCATCAACCAGTGTATGCTGATAAAACGCTGTTATGTTTGCAATTCCCTGTTGTGCCATCTCGGCTTTTGCTGGCGGCGGACCAAGCAAAATATCGGCCAGTGCCCCAAGTAACATCAGGATAATTGGCGTTACAGCACATAAAATAGCCGTTCTGAAACGGGGAAGCTCGCCCTCCTCAAAATGATGCTCTTCAAAAAGCTCCCTAGGCGGTTTCACGTCCATGGTTTTGAAAAAGCGCGACAGCCAAATTCCGCCAATCAGGCACGCCGGAACCATCGGCACCAGACCATAAAGCAGCACTTTATTCACGTTGGCCTCGTAGATAAACGAAACATAAGTGGGCGCAGGATGCGGTGGAAGAAAACAATGCGCCACCGAGAGCGACGAACAAAGCGGCAAAGCCAGCCACACTGTTGGCAGTTTGGTGGTATAAGCGAATGTAAAAATCAGCGGCACCAGCACCAGGAAACTGGCGTTGTACATCATTGGCAACCCTACCAGGAAACCGGTAATAAGGAGCGCAAACTGTATATTTCGCAAACCCATCCATTTGGTCATCCTGAAAGTTATGGTGTGTGCGGCACCGCTTTCTTCGAGGATTTTGCCAAGCATTGCACCAAAAGCAAGGATCAGGACGATCTTTCCCATGGTATCGCCAATGCCCCGAAGCAACGAATCGAGAATATCAGTCAGGTTCATGCCGCTCAGCAAGCCAACGGCAAAAGAAGTAATCAGGAGCGACAGGAAAGCGTCGAGTTTTAATTTGCTGATAAGAAACAGGAGAATCAGAATTCCGATTCCGACGATGAGCAGCGGCATGGCTTCAGGTTTATTAGTTCGGATTAAAGATAGAAAAAACTGCTGCAATCAGGCAAAAACAGTGAAGGAGCTGTCCAAAAAGTTCTATAATTACACCATTCAGGTCATCCTGAATTTATTTCAGGAACACTTGCAAAATGATGTGACTCCGAAACAAGTTCGGAATGACTTGACCTCAAACTCTTTGGACAGATACTGATTTCTTTGGCCAATTTATTTCACCTGAATCCGGAATGACCAGGCGTAACTGCACGCCGTTGGACGAGCTTTATCACGCGGATATTTAATGACCAATCCGTCGCTGTCATTCCAACTCCAATCGATGTTTCCGGGAACACCCAGCATCGTGATTTTACTTCCGGGCAGCGGCTTCAGCGACTTTAGTTTGAACTCATCGCCCTGCCACTTCAGGAAAATGGCATAAACGAAGTCACCTTTGGTTGTGAATCGTGCATCTCCCTCCACCTGCGTGATCCAGGGTCGTGTGCCATAAATAGCTTCACCATTAATTTTAAGCCAATCGCCCAGCTTCAGCAAAGGATGCTGTTCATACTCCGGAATAATCCCGGCAGCGGTTGGCCCCACATTGATATCAAAGTTTCCGTTTCGGGCAACCCCGTCGATGGTTTTATCGATAAACTGTTTGGGCGAAAGACAATCT
>JAEWME010000233.1 GCA_023393265.1 Bacteroidota bacterium
GTTCAGGTCTGCCGGTAACACAATTTCGCTATATTACAAAGTTGGTCCAAACCCGCGCGAATGGTGGGGGATGGTTGTTCATTCAACCGACGAAGGTCGAACGTGGTCGACTCCTGAAAGGCTTCCGGACGAAATTTTAGGTCCAATAAAAAATAAACCTGTTGTCCTGCAGTCCGGCGTAATTTTAAGCCCCTCAAGTGTTGAAACAAAGGAAGGCACGTGGCACTCACACATTGAACGCTCAACAGATAGTGGAAAAACATGGAAGAAGGTTGATATCGATCCCGAAAACCCTGTAAAAGTGATCCAGCCAACCCTTTTAGTATATCCAGGAAACAGAATTCAGGCTTTGATGCGAAGCAACCAAAATTGTGTCATGGAAAGCTGGTCTTCAGATGATGGGGCAACATGGAGTCCTCTGGCGAAAACCAAGGTGTTAAATCCAAATTCCGGAATTGATGCTGTATCACTTTCCTCTGGCTTGCAGGTTTTAGTTTACAACCCGATGAAAAGTGGAGCAGATTGGGTGAATGGCCGGAATAAGCTGAATGTGGCAGCTTCGACAGATGGGAAAACCTGGGAGGATATAGCTATTCTTGAAGATCAATCAAGTGGTGAATATAGTTATCCTTCGGTTATTGAGGTGTCTGACAAAACAGTTCATATCGTTTACACCTCTAACCGGAAAACGATTAAACATGTTGTGCTTAAGTTTTAAATTATTGCAAGTTTATTTTTTTGTTTATTCCAAAATACGAAAGCCGCTTTCCTGAAAAGGGAGCGGCTTTTTTTTGGTTTTAATTTTCCTATCTGAGCTTCTTATCTACTATCTTTTCAATTTTTTCAAGGCTGTATGATATCATTCCTTGATAAGTTTCTGGAGGTGATCAGTAACACTAAAGTGTTTTGAAATGTAATTGTTAAGAATACTTGCCATAGTCAGTTCTATAGTTTTTTTTTAGATTGTGTATGCTAATTTGCTGAATTTTAAATAATAACCCAATAGAATTTTTATGTTTGTTTTCAACAATCCGTTCGCTGAAGCGAAACGGCAAAGGATAAGCTAGGACTTCAAAATGGAGAGTTAGAACTGAAATACGAATATTATTTTCATCTGCCTTTCAATTATTCATAATTAAAATATCAAATCCGACAAGTTCCCCGGGCTTTGAAAGCTTAAGTCTTTTACTGAAAACCTGAATAATTTTGGAAAAGAAGAGATAATATCCATCTTTGCTTTTCAATGGGCGGAAACAAGATTTTTTTAAACCCGAATAAAAACAACCGACAACCAATAACCTTATGAAAAAAACAGTATTTGCTCTTATTTTTTCTCTTGCCTCGCTAATGGCAATAACGGCACAGGCAGAAATTACATTGTATTCTCCCGACGAAATTCTTAAAGACAGCATTGGGACAGAACCAAAACTGATCTGGTCTGATGAGTTTGACGGAATAGGAATCCCAGATCCTTCCAAATGGGATCGCCCGGAATATAACCGAAGGTCAAATTCCAAAGGGCCAGATGGTTGGTGGAGTAAAGAGGATTCATTTCTCGATGGGAAAGGGAACCTGGTTATCCGGGTCAGAAAAATCGATGATAAAAATAATGATGGTGACCCCTATGATTACAGTGTTGGTGCCGTCAGGACTCGTGGCAAATTTAATCAGCTTTACGGGCGGTTCGACATCAGATGTCAGTTACCTAAGCAGCAAGGTTGGTGGGTGGCTTTCTGGATGATGCAGGGGAATGTTGGATCGGAAGCTAATGCCGGGGTTGATGGCTCCGAAGTGGACATTATGGAAGCTTTTGGGTGGACGAATAAAATAAATCATGCAGTTCATTACGATGGTTATGGTGCGGCTCACAAATCGGTTGAAAAGAACGAAATAATACCGGGCATCAGGGAAGATTTTCATACTTATTCATTGGAGTGGTATCCCGAAAAGTATGTATTTTTCGTTGATGGTAAAGAAAAGTGGAGAAGTAGCGGAGGTGGTGTATGCAATCAGCCCGGATATATAAAAGTAACTGGCGAAATATCTACTGAAGACTGGGCTATAAAAAGTTACTGGTCGAACGATCCGGCAAAGGCTACTTATCCTGATTCTTTTATAGTCGATTATGTCAGGGTTTATGAAATTGGAAACTATGTTTCCCCAACTTCCATAAATGATATCGACCAAAATATTAACTTTAGACTGTATCCCAATCCGGTAACGGAGTCACTTCATATTAGTTGGCCTGACGAGTTGTCAAGCAATGAAAGAATGAACATACAAATCATTAATTCTAACGGGCAAATTATCAAATCATTCAATAAGTTTTCTAAAGTTTCCGAGATATCAGTTAGAGATTTGAAGAAAGGGCTTTATTTGATGGTTGTCGGGGTAAATGGATCATCTTTTTCCCAAAAATTTATGAAGATATGATGGCATAGCAAATGATTTTTTATCAACTCAACCGAAAATGGAGTAATCAGCTCAATTCTCTATTCACACAATTTTGTATTATGTGCGAAATGAAATGAGAGACATCCGGGCTCAGGCTTTCTCTTTTTCATACCTTTATCAGGTAAAATTTCAATACAGTTCGGGCATGAAAGTATTGTTTATTGGCGGAACAGGCTTTATAAGTACTTCGGTTAGCCGCATGGCAGTGGAACGGGGAATTGAACTTTATCTGCTGAACCGCGGACAACGGGCTTCTGAAATTCCCGGCTGTATCCAGCTAACGGGCGATATTCACAATCAGGAAAGCCTTCGTGGTGCGCTGAAAGATTTGAAATTTGACGCCGTGGTCGACTGGATTGCTTTCACTCCTGAAGATGTTATGCGCGACCTGGCTGTCTTTCGCGGACGAACCAAGCAGTTTGTTTTTATCAGTTCAGCATCGGCCTATCAAAAACCACCGGCAAATTACATCATCACCGAATCGACACCTCTTGAAAATCCTTACTGGGACTATTCGCGCAACAAAATTGCCAGTGAAGAATTACTCATGAAAACGTATCGGGAAGAGGATTTCCCGGTAACTATTGTGCACCCATCGTTTACTTACAACACTTATTTGCCTGTGGCAATCGGGGGATTTGGCTGCTACACCCTGGCCGACCGCATGAAAAAGGGCTTGCCAATCATCGTCCATGGCGATGGTTCCTCGCTTTGGGTGAATACCCATGCCGAAGATTTTGCCGTGGGCTTACTCGGTTTGCTAGGGAATGAAAAAACCATTGGCGAGGCATTTCACATTACTTCCGACGAGGTTTTAAGCTGGAATCAGATATACCAAACCATTGCAGATGCGCTTCAGGTAGCGCCAAACATTATTCATATTCCTTCCGATTTTATTGTGAAAGTGGAGCCTCAGTACGAGGGACCATTGTTTGGCGACAAAACCTGGAGTGTGGCATTCGATAATTCCAAAATTAAGGCGTTTGTTCCTGAATTTCGGACGACAATCT
>JAEWME010000295.1 GCA_023393265.1 Bacteroidota bacterium
TCTTCGTAGGTTCGAATCCTGCTCTCCCCACAAGTTGAAATTATGAATGATGAATTATAAATGATCAATTGATCAGCAATAATAAATCATCAATAATCAATCTTATGCGGGAGTAGCTCAGTCGATAGAGCATTAGCCTTCCAAGCTAAGGGTCGCGAGTTTGAATCTCGTCTCCCGCTCAACATAACAAAAGCGATCAGAAATGGTCGCTTTTGTTGTTTATATCACATTCTGCAAAACATTCCTTTGCGCTTGATTCGTAAACTTCAAAAAAAACCGCCACCTGAGAACCAGGCAGCGGTTGGAAATATATACAGTCAGTTAAATTTATTCTACTGAAAGAAATTCGTCGACATTAGCAGCAGCAACCTTCCCGGCTTCGATGGCTCGAACGACCAGTGACGCTCCGGATTCAACATCGCCGCAAGCAAATATCTTCGGATTTGAAGTCTGTTTCTTAGCGTTCACCTTCACATTTCCCCGAGCGTCATATTCGAGTCCAAGCGAATCGAGCAACCCATTGTGAACCGGCTGTGTGAAACCCATCGACAGCAAAACAAGGTCGACATCGACAATTTCTGACGAACCGGCAACTTCGTTCATTACCCAGCGTCCTGCTTCATCTTTTCCCCATTCAACTGTAACCAGTTCAGCCTGCTTCACTACCCCGTTTTCGCCAATCAGTTGTTTGGTAGAAAGGCTCCAGCGGCGTTCGCAACCTTCAAGATGTGAGCTTGAGGTACGCAGTGTATTGGGCCAATATGGCCACGGATTATTGAGTGCACGCTCGTTTGACGGCTTAGGCAAAATTTCAATCTGGGTTACGCTGGCGGCTTTCTGGCGAACCGAAGTTCCCACACAGTCCGAACCTGTATCACCGCCACCGATAATCAGCACTTTCTTATCTTTTGCCGAGATATTGATTTCTTCAGGAATCGTTTCACCAGCTATTCTGCGATTCTGCTGGGTAAGAAATTCCATTGCGAAATAAACGCCTTTCAATTCGCGCCCTACCACCGGCAAATCGCGGGGCTGCTCGGCACCATTGGCAAGCACCACGGCATCAAAATCTGCCATTAAACCGTCGACAGTTACATCAACACCAACATTTACGTTTGTCCTGAAATTTATTCCTTCATCTACAAAAATAGCCAGACGACGGTCAATCACCGTTTTGCTGAGCTTAAAATCCGGAATACCAAACCGCAGCAAACCACCGATGGCATTGTTCTTCTCGAACACAGTTACTTCGTGACCAGCCTGATTGAGCAAATCGGCAGCCGAAAGTCCGGCAGGCCCGGAGCCAATCACAGCCACTTTCTTTCCGGTACGTACCTCCGGCACACGCGGGCGAACAAAACCAAGGTTGAAAGCGTGCTCAACAGTGGACGCTTCGTTCTCGCGAATTGTTATTGCTTCGTTGTGAATGGCCAACACACACGATTTTTCGCATGGTGCCGGACAAACACGGCCTGTTATTTCAGGAAAACTATTGGTTGAATGTAAAATTTCATAAGCGCCTTTCCAGTCGGCTTTGTAAATTAAATCCTGCCATTCCGGAATTTTACTTCCGACAGGACAGCCCCAGTGACAGAAGGGCACACCGCAGTCCATACAACGCGATGCCTGATCAATACGGTCTTTGTCGTCGAGGGTTTGTTCAACTTCACCGTAATCGTAAATCCTGTCATTCAGCGGACGGTAACCAGCATCTTTTCGTCCGATTAACATGAATCCTTTTGGATTTCCCATGGTATTTTCTTTATTTTTTGCCGATTAAGTTGTCATCGTACCAATCATTGTTTTAAACAATTAAATGGCAATCAGCGATGCTACTCAACCGAACGATATTCTTATTTTCAAATAACTTTTTAACTCTCAATTGCTCGCTTATTCGTGCCTTGCCGGATCGTCTTCTGTAAGCTGAAGTTTTTTCTCCAGTTCGCGAAGCTTCAATTCTTCGAGCACTTTTTTGTATTCGAAAGGTATCACCTTCACAAATTTCGGCAGATATTCGTCCCAGTTGGTAAGCACCTTAGCCGCCAGTGTACTTTGTGTATACAGCAGGTGCTTGTTAATCATATCCTGAAGTTCAATAATGTCAGATTTATCTTCAACTGGACCCAACTCAACCAACCCCTTATTGCAGAAATATTCGAAGTTTCCTTCCATGTCGAGCACATAAGCAATACCACCACTCATACCAGCAGCAAAATTACGTCCGGTCGTACCAAGTACAACGACGCGTCCGCCGGTCATGTATTCACAGCAATGGTCGCCACTACCTTCAATTACAGCCTTGGCACCCGAGTTACGCACGCAAAAACGCTCACCTGCAACACCTCGAATGTAGGCTTCACCAGTAGTCGCCCCATAGAAAGACGTGTTTCCGATAATGATGTTTTCTTCAGGCGTGAATGTCGATCCTGAAGGCGGAACAACAATGATACGGCCTCCGGACAAGCCTTTACCGATGTAGTCGTTGCAATCACCTTCAAGCCTGAAGCTTACCCCTTTTACAAGAAATGCGCCGAAACTCTGCCCTGCCGTACCTGAGAAGTTGGCCATAATCGTGTTGTTTGGTAATCCTTCTTCGCCGTAGCGACGGGAAATTTCGCCTGACAACATGGCTCCAACAGTACGATCGACATTGGTGATGGTATGAGACAACCATACTTTTTCCTTGCTTTTGATGGCTTTATTTGCCTCGCGAATCAAAGTATGATCGAGATGCTCCTCTATCGATTTGATATTTGGATAGGTGTTGTGAATATCATGTTTTTTGGCTTCTTCAGGCATAAAAATAACCTTAGAGAAGTCCATATTTTTCATTTTCCAGTTCAGCACTTCATTGTTCTGCTCCAGCAAATCGGCTCTACCTACAATCTCTTCGAAAGTGGTGAAGCCCATTTCTGCAAGATGCTCGCGAACTTCTTCGGCAATGAAACGGAAGAAATTGATGGCGTATTCCGAACGCCCGATGAAGCGCTTGCGCAAAGTCTCATCCTGCGTGGCAATACCCGCAGGGCAGGTATTGAGGTGACATTTACGCATCATTATACAACCAAGTGTGATGAGCGCTGAAGTTGAGAAACCAAACTCTTCGGCACCTAAAAGGCCCATGATAATTACATCACGACCAGTTTTCAACTGACCGTCAACCTGCAATTTCACACGACCGCGAAGGTTGTTCATCACCAGTGTCTGTTGTGTTTCAGAAATACCTAACTCAGCAGGCAAACCAGCAAATTTAATAGAACTTGCAGGGCTGGCTCCGGTTCCGCCTTCGCATCCCGAAATAATAATCACATCAGAGAATGCTTTCGCTACACCGGCAGCAATCGTACCCACTCCATTTTCGGCAACCAGTTTCACCGAAACTTTAGCCTTCGGGTTGGTTACTTTCAGGTCGTAAATCAACTGGGCAAGGTCCTCAATCGAATAAATATCGTGGTGCGGCGGAGGCGAAATCAGCGTGATGCCAGGCGTTGAATTACGCAGCTTGGCAATGATCTGGTTTACCTTAAACCCAGGCAACTGACCACCTTCACCAGGTTTTGCACCCTGAGCAATTTTAATCTGAAGTTCATCGGCATTTACCAGATAATTATTGGTTACCCCAAAACGACCCGATGCAACCTGCTTAATAGAGCTTCTTTTGTTCGTTTTAAAACGTTCGGCATCTTCACCACCTTCGCCTGTATTACTTCGACCGCCAATGGTATTCATGGCAACCGCAAGTGCCTCATGGGCTTCTTTACTGATTGACCCGTAAGACATGGCACCGGTAACAAAACGCTTCATGATACGCTCGGCAGGTTCAACCTGCGAAATATCAATCGGACTACGTTTGTACTTCAGGCAACCTCGGATGAAAGTAGGTTTTGAGTTTTCGGCATCCACTTTTCGGCTGAATTCCTTGAACACACTGTAATCATTCGTGCGTGTAGCCCATTGAAGCAGCCCAATGGTTTCGGGATTCCATGCGTGATGTTCGCCATATTTGCGATAATGATAAGTTCCGAAACTTTCGAAAAGCACAGAATTGCTCTGGTTTCTCTTTTTACTGAAAGCTTCCTTATGAAACATCAGTGTTTCACGGCAGATTTCCTCGAAACTGATACCACTGAATTTTGAAGCTGTTCCGGTGAAATATTTATTAATAAGTTCTGAGCTGATTCCAATTGCTTCGAAAAGCTGGCAACCATGATAGCTTCGCAGGGTTGAAATACCCATTTTCGAGAGGATTTTCAGCAAACCTTTATCAATCGATTTGATGTAGTTGTGTCGCGCTTCGGCATAATCCATCTTGATTTCGCCGCTTTTTACAAGCTCGTCGATGGCAGCAAATGCCATGTATGGATTTACAACGCTGGCTCCATATCCAAACAGCAAAGCGAAATGCGAAACTTCCCGTGGCTCAGCCGTTTCGACGATGATACCAATCTGCATTCTCTTCTGAGTCTGGATAAGGTGGTGGTGCACAGCAGCAACAGCCAGTAGTGAAGGAATTGGTGCAAATTCATCAGAAATACCACGGTCGGACAGAATAATGAAGTTTTTCTTGTCGTCAACTGCTTTTTCCGCCTGTTGCAACAAACCTTCAAATGCTTTCACAAAACCTTCAGTCCCTTCTTTCACCGCAAAAACCATCGGGATTGTTGCATGAGAGAATTGCTCATGTTTCAGATCCTTGATTTTGCCAAGGTCGGTATTGGTAATGATTGGATCGTCGAACTTAATCAGTTTGGCGTGCTCGGGAGATTCATCCAGAATATTTGAATGAAGCGAGCCGATGTAATTTGTCAGCGACATGACCAGTCCCTCACGAATCGAATCAATCGGCGGGTTGGTAACCTGTGCAAAAACCTGACGGAAATAATTGAAAAAACGTTGTGGTTTTTCGGAGAAACAAGCCAGCGGCGTGTCGTTACCCATCGAACTGGTTGGCTCGGCACCTGTAACTGCCATCGGTTTAATGATCATCTCCATATCTTCCTTCGAATATCCAAATACTTTGGCAAACGTAGGGAATTGATCGCCCAGCGAAGAGCTTACACGCTGCTTCACTTCTATGTCTTCCATAATCAGGCGGTTTTCTTTCAGCCAGTTTCCATAAGGTGCGCGGGAACTCAACTGCGCTTTCACTTCCTTATCTGGAATAATAATACCAAGTTTGGTGTCGACCAACAGAATTTTTCCCGGACGCAACCTTCCCTTTTCCTTAATTTCTTCAGGAGCAAAAGTCTGAACGCCTACTTCGGATCCCATCACGATCATGTCGTTCTTGGTAATCACAAACCTGGAAGGACGTAATCCGTTGCGGTCGAGCGTTCCGCCAATGTAACGGCCATCAGAAAATACCATAGAGGCTGGGCCATCCCATGGTTCCATGATGGTTGAGTGATATTCGTAAAATGCTTTTAAACTATCAGGAATAGGATTTTTTGAATTAAATGACTCCGGAATCATCATACACAACACATGCGGAAGCGTGCGCCCACTTTGATGCAAAAACTCAAGCGCATTGTCAAATGATGCAGAATCTGATTTGTTCGGCTCAATGGTTGGGAAAAGCTTTGAAAGTTCTTCTCCAAAAACCTCCGATTTAAGAAGTGCTTCTCTGGCCTGCATCCACATGCGGTTACCTTTGATGGTATTAATTTCGCCATTATGCGCAATCATACGGAAAGGCTGAGCCAAATCCCATGTAGGAAATGTATTTGTACTGAAACGGGAGTGAACCAATGCGATGGCACTGGTAAACTTCGGATGCGACAAATCTTTATAATATTCCCGTAATTGTCCGGGAGTGAGCATCCCTTTATAGATGATTGTTTTAGTCGATAAACTTGGAATGTAGAAAGCACCTTTAAATTTCAGGTTCGATTTCCTGATCTCACTTTCAGCCTGTTTTCGGACCAGGTACAACTTGCGCTCCAGAATTTCCTGCTCCAGATTTGCTCTTATAAAAACCTGACGAACATAAGGTTCTGTCATTTTAGCAATTTCTCCGGGGGCGGAGTTATCAACTGCAACATCATTATACTGTATCAATTCAAGATCTTCCTGCTGAATATATTTGGTCAATATTTCCTGGCAGGCAGCAGCTTCCTCCCTGTTTTGCGGGAGAAAAATCAAACCAGTACCAAATTTACCGGATTCAGGAATGTTCACTTTCAGAACTTCCTTGATATACTGATCCGGTATCTGCATTAAAATACCGGCTCCGTCACCAGTCTTGTTGTCAGCACTGGTGGCGCCGCGGTGATCCATGTTCTCAAGAACCTCTAATCCCCTCTCGATAATGTCGTGCGATTTTTCGCCTTTGATATGGGCGACAAAACCGATTCCACAATTATCGTGCTCATTGGCTGGATCATACAACCCCTGCGCTTTTGGCAATCCTAAACTCATTTCTTTTGTTTTATTTATTTCTAATCGGCTAAAAGCAATCAACCTGGCAAAAATTATTCATTCAGAACAAATTGCCTTACTTAATCTAAAAATTTATAAGCAAATCAATCCTTTTCCTTACGAACTGAAAGCGAAAGTAGTGATTTTTAGAGAAAACTCAAATCTTATTAAGGCAAGGAAACATTGAAAAGATATTAATTCTTCGCCAATTAAACAAACTCAAAAATTCAACAGCCAACCATTCAACAAATTACAGCATTCATTGACAATTAGTCACAAATTCTTCCGAAAGCAAAAAATAACGATAAATTAACAGAAATAAACCATTCAGAAGGATAAAAATGAAAGTTTCTCCCTTTTTGATTCATTTTTTCGCAAAATAGAACCAAATTTTCAGAAATTATTGCTTTCGAGTAAATTTTTGAAAGCTTCATCAACCTGTTGCCGGTTGTATCCTGAAATGACCTTCTCCATTTTACTTTCGATTTCAGGCAGGCACAAATTGCCGATGGAACCTTCATGCGAATGGCTAATTGTTTTCTCAGGCTCGTAGCTACCCTCAACGATTTGTTTTCCAATCTGCTTGTAAGCGTCGCGGAAGGGAACACCTTGCTGAACAAGCTTATTGACATCCTCAACCGAAAAAACATATTTATATCTCACATCGTCCAGCAGGTTATCTTTTGCACTCATGTGATCGATTGCAAAACCGGCAATACGAATGCAATCAGTTAACTCGCCAAACGCAGGCAAAAAAACTTCTTTCAAGATCTGCAAATCGCGAAAATATCCGCTGGGCAGATTATTAATCATCAAACTAATTTGATAGGGAACCGACTGAATTTTGTTGCAATGAGAACGGACCAATTCAAATACATCTGGATTCTTTTTGTGGGGCATGATGCTTGAACCAGTTGTGAGTTCATCCGGAAGCGAAACAAAACCAAAATTCTGGCTCATGAACAGGCAAACATCAAAGGCCAGCTTTGAAATGGTAGCAGCAATTGACGATAGCGCAAAGGCAACTGTTTTCTCCATCTTTCCGCGACCCATCTGCGCATAAACGACATTATAATTCATTGAATCGAAGCCAAGCAAATCGGTGGTCATTTGACGATTGAGCGGAAAAGAAGAACCGTAGCCAGCAGCAGAACCCAACGGATTTTGGTTGGTAACCTGGTAGGCAGCCTGAAGTAATACCAAATCATCAACCAGGCTTTCGGCATAAGCACTAAACCATAGACCAAACGACGACGGCATAGCAACTTGTAAATGAGTGTAGCCCGGCATCAAAATAGTTTTGGTAGCCTCCGCCTTTGCCATCAGCTTTTTAAAAAGCTCCTCAACTTCTTCAACAAGCGTCAGTATTTCGGATCGGGTAAAAAGCTTCAAATCCAGTAAAACCTGATCGTTTCGCGAGCGGCCGCTGTGTATTTTTTTTCCTGTGTCTCCCAACTTTTCAGTCAGCAACATCTCTACCTGCGAATGCACATCCTCAACACCGGGTTCAATTTTAAACGCTCCGGACTCAATCACTCCAAAAATTTCTCTCAGTCCGGACAGAAGGCTTTTTAATTCTTCTGCACTCAATAAGTCTATCGACTCGAGCATTATGGCGTGGGCCATTGATCCCAAAACATCATACTTTGCCAAAAACAGATCCATTTCCCTGTCTTTTCCAACAGTAAAATTCTCAATTAGCGAATTAACGGCGGTGCCTTTATCCCAAAGTTTCATTCGTACAAATCTTTGCTTAATATTCTTTAAATCCGAAATCAACACGATCTTTTCTCACGTCGCATCAACCTCTCTAAACAACCTCTTATTTCGACCATGGGCCGAATATTTCAGGGTTAATCTACTTTATGAACGGATTGCTGCTCTTTTGCAATTGGTCAAAGATACTTCAAATTCAGTAACAATTCATTTAATTAAGAACTGGTTCTTTTCAAAATGGCAGGACATGCCCTGAATAAACTGACAATCAATAAATATAACAGCAATCAGCTTTTACTATCTTTACCAGTGATTTAAATTCAAAAGCAATGAAGACGTTTAAAAGCGATATATCCGGAAAAGATTTTCCGGTTTTTGAAAAAGTTTCCGCCCGAACAATCAGGCACTCAATTCTGGACTTAATAAAAACAGATCATCCAAACTTCACGCATGATAGTTGCCTGTCGTTAACCGAATTGAACGAATACAGAGGCAAAGCGGTGGTAAACTATCTAAAGAAAGAAGTGGGCGAACTATCGGATCTTGAGAAAAAGGTGCTTCACTCAGTTACATCGAATCAAACGCTCACAGATAAACTAGACGAGAATAATAAAGAAGATTCAACCTTCGGACAAAGGGTCGCTGATAAAGTAGCTTCTTTCGGCGGAAGCTGGACATTCATTTTGTCATTTTGTGGCTTCCTTGTACTTTGGATTGCCGTCAATGTTTTCTGGCTTGTTAATAAGGGCTTCGACCCCTATCCTTTCATTCTACTCAACCTGATTTTATCTTGTCTTGCAGCATTGCAGGCGCCAGTTATCATGATGAGCCAAAACCGGCAGGAAGAAAAAGACAGGGAACGGGCAAAAAACGACTACATGGTTAATCTCAAATCGGAACTGGAGATACGAACACTTCACGAAAAAATAGACCATTTTATCATGGACCAGCACCAGGAGTTGGTGGAGCTGCAAAAAACTCAGATCGAAATGATAAAAGATATCTTAAAACAGGCTTCAAAAGTCTAGTTCAAAAAAAAAACGGACCTGCCAGAAACTTTTTTCGGCAGGTCCGTTAACCCGTAAAATCAACTTATTTAATGATCAAAATCTCTGATTAATAAGCGTAATCTTTCAACGACTTTTCCAATTTTTTTCTTGTGAAGAAGATTCTGCTTTTAACTGTTCCCAGCGGCAAATTTAAATCTTCAGCAATTTCTTTGTATTTGTAGCCGTCAAGAAACATATTGAATGGAACTTTGTATTCATCTTCGAGCGCATTAATACATTTAATGATCTCTTTTGAACTGTAATTCGATTCAGGTGATGGATAACTCACGTCTTTCGAAAATTTCAGATGGAAATCGTTATTTGATCCGTCGAAAGTATTTTTTGCTTTGACGTTTCTTCTATAATTATTAATGAAAGTGTTTTTCATTATTGTATAAATCCACGCCTTGAAGTTAGTGTTCTGAGTAAACTTATCCCGATAAGTCAGTGCTTTCAGAAAAGTTTCCTGAAGAAGATCCTGTGCTTTTTCCTGATCGGAAGTCAAACTTAGTGCATAGTACAGCAGTCTGTCCTGTAAGCCTAAAAGTGCGGTGTTGAATTGAAGCTGTGTCATGGCGTTCGTTTTTTAGTTATTAATGTTGATACAAATATACCGATTCAGAACACGAAAAAAAGGATTTACAACTCTTTTATTCTTCGATATTTTTTATTGCTGATAAAGAATATTGATAACCAGAAACCAGATAAAAGATGTAAAAGGCTACGAAAATTTACATAAGTTTGTTTCAAATACTCAACATGTTATTAAACAAATATTTAAAGACCTGGCATTCCCAGGCATATTGCGACTTCGTATGCGTAGTAAATGGGCCAACTATTCCCTCCTGATCGGTTCTATAAATAATTATTACTTTAGCCGTCGCAAATTTTTCACTAACATTTTAAAATGAAAAAAACAATCAGATCCATTAAACGGGCTGACGTGTTTACTTTTAAGCGTTGGGGAGGGAAAGCATATTCATTATTTAGCGCCTTGAAAAAGCCAGTCAGGATTGGTGTTCTGCTGGCTGTATACACTACGGCTACGCAAACTGAATATGTTTATGCCCAGAGCGACTCTTCAAAAGTAAATATAGAGTACGACCTCGATGAAGTAGAGGTTAGCGCCCAAAGAGCACCTGTTGCTTTCTCGCAGGTGGCACGGATTGTTTCCGTGATTAGCAGAGAGGAAATTGAGGCGGCACCCGTCCACAGTATTCAGGACCTTCTCGAATACGCACTCAGCGTTGACGTCCGTCAGCGGGGCATATATGGTGTCCAGGCCGACATTTCAGTCAGAGGAGGTTCATTTGATCAAACCCTTATTCTTTTAAACGGTATCAACGTTACCGACCCGCAAACCGGGCACCACAGTTTAAATCTCCCAGTCAGTCTTAAAAGCATCAACCGCATCGAAATTCTCGAAGGCCCTGCAGCACGTATTTATGGCCCCAATGCCTTTTCAGGAGCTATAAATATTATTACGACAGCCGAAGACGGGGATAAACTAAAATTGGATGTTTCGGCTGGAGAACATGGCCTTTACGACCTCAATGCCGCCGGGAACCTGCAATCGGGAAAGGTGAGGCAATTCTTTGCCGTCTCAAAAATTGCTTCCGACGGGTACATCGACAATACAGATTTTGATACCTACAACTTGTTTTATCAAGGGCAAGTCGGCCTTCAGCAAGGAAAATTTGACTGGCAGGCTGGCTACACAAACAAAGGTTTCGGTGGAAACAGCTTTTACTCGGCCACTTACCCAAATGAGTATGAGCAAACCAAAACTACATTTGCGTCAATTAAATACGAAACCACAGGAAAGGTACATTTCCGACCATCAATTTATTGGCGTCGGCACCAGGACCGCTTCGAGCTTTTCAGAGACAATCCCGCAAGCTGGTACACCGGGCATAATTATCATTTAACCGATATTTTTGGTTCAAACCT
Source organism: Bacteroidota bacterium (assembly GCA_023393265.1). Classification (GTDB taxonomy): domain Bacteria; phylum Bacteroidota; class Bacteroidia; order Bacteroidales; family Prolixibacteraceae; genus Aquipluma. Next base: position 11,133 of record JAEWME010000295.1, read on the forward strand.
GAATGCGTGGTTCGAAACAAAACTGGGAAAAACAGCATTTGGAGCGGAAATCAGGAACGAAAATGTTTGGAGCAATGTATTGGGAAACCTGATGAACGAACCAATTGAGGTTCCGGGCGAAAGCGGACAGTATTTTACCAAATCCTATTCGCGCACTTACCTTTCCTATTTTGTGGAACATTCCATTTATCTGAAGCATTTCTCGGCAACCGCCGGAGCTTTGGTAAACCGCATTTCGGATTTGAATTTTAGCTGGAAAATCTATCCGGGCATCGACATGGCATGGAATTTCAACGATAAGTTAAAGATTTATGCAACAGCCAACTCGAACCTGCGAATGCCAACATTCACCGATCTTTTTTACTCCGATCCTACAAGCGAAGGTAATCCATACCTGAAACCCGAAACTGCGGTCACTTATGAAGGTGGACTAAAATACAACAGTAACGGGTTCAGGGGGCATGCCGGATACTTCTACCGCCACGGAAAAAACATGATTGACTGGATCCGCGAAACTGAAGCGGAAAAATACAAGGCTCAGAATCTGGCCACAGTCAACGCTTCAGGAGTAGAAGCTAGTGCCGAAATTTTTCCGGGGAAACTATTACTGAAAGATATTTTCATCACAAAATTTGGAATGAATTATTCCTACACAAATATTGACTATAAGGATGGACAGTACCTTTCCAAATACGTGCTCGACAATTTAAAACACAAACTGAATATTGACCTTGAGCACCGCATCTGGAACAAGTTAAGCGCTTCATGGCGAGCCAGCTATCAGGAGAGGAATGGAATGCGAACGCAAACTGAGGCCTATAAACCTTACTGGCTTGTGAATACCCGGGTAATGTATCGATTCGGACACTCAACCGTTTATGCTCAGGCCCAAAACTTGTTTGACACTTCGTATTACGACCTGGGCTATACCCCACAGCCCGGACGCTGGCTTAGTGTTGGCTACAAACTCGATCTCAGTTTTTAATAAAACCACGGCTCCCGGAGTCCGGGAGTTCTTTTTTTCATGGTGGAAAGTATTATCTTCGTGGTCTGAAAAAAATTTGGACGTATGTTAAAAGGTATTTTATCTATCAGTGGTCAGCCAGGCCTTTTCAAACTGGTTTCGGAAGCAAAAAACAGCATCATTGTTGAATCGTTGCTGACAGGCAAACGCATGCCCGCTTACTCGACCTCGAAAATAAGCACCCTCTCTGACATTTCGGTATTCACCGAAACAGGAGAAGTGCAGCTCAAAGAAGTTTTCAAGAGAATTAAAGAAGATGGCAGTGCGGTGAGCCCAAAAGCATCAAACAACGAAGTGAAGAACTATTTCGAGACCGTTCTTCCTGAATACGATCGCGAACGTGTTTATATCTCCGATATGAAGAAAATTCTTCAATGGTACGTTTTATTAATGGAAAAGAATTTGCTTGACGATATCGACGAAGAAGAACCCAACGAAGAAGCTAAAACCGAAGAATAACAAAAAAGCCACAGATGATGTGGCTTTTTTGTTATTTCTTCTTTTGTATCTTAAAGCGATGTTACCCGCACATAACCGCCAGCCGGAACCAGAATATCGACCTTATTTTTGCTTTTACTATTCAGTGCCCCTTTCTCTACCAGTTTACCTGAACAGTCAAAAGTTTCGTAATTATATGCAATTTTCGAATTGCTTAACATGAAGCCAACTGTTTCGTCTGTCTTCGAATTAATCACTTCAATCGTATTTTCAAGGCTCTTCGGTATATTAACTGTATAGTCTTCATATAGCGCGTAAATGGTCTTTTCATCATTTTCAACCTTAATTACCGGATAGAACCTCGAAACCTGCATCGGTTCAAAATTACCTTCAAATATTACCTTGTAATTTTTCCGCCAATAGTCGAGCCAAAAACGGATTGTTTGTTTCGACTCCTCCGGCAAGGTTGTCTCATAAAAAGATAAATAAGGATTTCCGAAAAGCACTGCCTGAAACTTTCGGGCGATGTCTATGGTCTTGTCTTTCGGAGTAATAGCGACAACTTCCATAAAAGGTGTATACTTTCCATAAAGCAAACGGTTATTTACCATTTTTTCCCGAACCACCTGTGTATTGTCAACACTAACAAAACCTGTCAAAAAGTTCTGATAGCTAACCAGATTAGGGCCAACAACCTGAAACTTCTGTCCCATAAAAATATTTGGGTTGAGTGATTTTAACCGCTTCGTCATGTCGGCATAGAGCGTATCAACAGCCAAATCGATCGAAACAAAATCACGACCTAAATCCTCGTCAATCACCTGACCTTCACTGGGATAAAAACCTTTCAAAAAATCGAACCAATAACCGTCAAATTTCCATTCATCCAGAAAATTTGCATACGTACTAACCAAATATTTCCTGACATCAGCATATCTTGGATCGAGCACATACATCTGTCTTGGCGCCCTGTACCTGATGTATTTGCCATCAAATTTTTTCAGCACCACCGGATTTCCGCCGATGAATGGGAGCGAATACCAAAGGTAAAGGGGCATGTGCATTTCCTCACATTTTTTTCTGAAAAGGCTCATCGTTTTGTAGCTGTCAGCCTCATACGAATATGCCGTATCGACCTTCATATTCATCAAAGCCTGCCACCCGTCATCGACCAGAATCGACTTAAACCGAAAGGTCTTCAATGAATCAAGCTCACGCGTAATATTTTCAAGAGGAATATTTCGGTGCATTGGATACCAGGTCGAAAACACAGGAACATTGGTGGTATCGACGCGCACAGCGCTGGTTTTAAACTGATCTTCGAGAAACCAACTCGAAGCATCATAAACAGCTTTTGCAAAATGAATATTCCGAAAGTCAACCAGCACTTCGGCCTGATAATCCTGAAGAGTCGAAAGCGGAGGATTGTCTTCGAAAAAGCCCAGACTAAAAACAATGGAATCTTGCTCTTCATGAATGTTGGAACTCACAAATTTTGACTGATAGGCATCTTTACAGGTAAATGTAATCTGGTTGTGGTCGTTGATTGTCAAACCAGAAATAATAGAAAATCCGGCAGCAGCCCTGTCATAAGAAGGCAGCGAAAATGACGATTTATTCGACCATGTTTTCGAATTCCAAATCTGGTTAATTTTGTCTTTCGGAAATTTAACAGTAAGGTTAAAAGCGGGAGGAACAGCCGCAAAAGTGGAGTGCAGATAAATGCTGACAACATAACGCTGAAGTCCTTTTTCTTTCACATCCACCGATGCTTCAAAAGGAGTCAAAACTCCTTCAATCCTGATTTTACTACGATTAAAAACGTACAGATCGCCCGGTTCGGCAGCCTGTATTCGGGTAGAAAAAACCAATAACGATACGGCGAAAATAATTGTAACGAGGATGATCCGGCTGGTAAAATTCTTATTCATACAGCAAAAACAACTTATGAGGGTAAAGATAAAAAAACTAAGAGATCAACATCAACAGTGTCATGTAATTTCGGAATATGTTGCCTGCTCTGGTCGTCTTATTTTGCGAGCTACATATTATAAAACAAAAAACCCCGCTAAAAGCGGGGCCCTGTATGTTTATTCACCTTTCTTTCGAGACTATTTTACTTTCTCAACAATCGCTTTAAAAGCTGCAGGATGATTCATTGCTAAATCAGCCAAAACTTTACGGTTGATTTCAACATTTGCTTTTTTCAGCAAACCGATGAACTGTGAATAAGATAAGCCTTCGGTGCGAACGGCAGCGTTAATACGCTGAATCCACAAAGCACGGAAGTTTCTCTTTTTTGCTTTTCTGTCTCTGTAGGCATATTGCAACCCTTTTTCCCAGGTATTTTTTGCAACTGTCCACACATTTGCGCGGGCGCCGAAGTTACCTCTGGTAAGCTTCAGGACTTTTTTTCTGCGAGCCCGTGATGCTACTGCATTTACTGATCTTGGCATAAAACTGATTTTAGAATGGTTAGCGCCCCGGTTTCGCGGGATCTTAAAGCTAATTCACTCGATTAATAACTAAATTTCAAACTCTAAAGAAAACAATTAGATATTCAACATACCTTTCACACTTCCCACGTCAGCTTTGTCAACCGTTCCCCAATAAGTCAGGTTACGTTTGCGTTTGGTGCTTTTCTTGGTCAGAATGTGGCTTTTGAACGCATGTTTTCTTTTAATCTTTCCGGTGCCGGTTAACTTGAACCTTTTTTTTGCTCCGGAGATGGTTTTCATCTTTGGCATCTTCCTGAAATTAAAATATAAGAAATCTATTTCTTCTTTTTAGGTGAAATAAACATGGTCATTCTCTTTCCTTCCAACTGCGGTAATTGCTCTACCTTTCCTAATTCTTCGAGCTCCTGTGCAAATTTAAGGAGCAGGATTTCGCCTTGTTCCTTGAACAAAATGGAGCGTCCTTTAAAGAACACGTAAGCTTTTACCTTGGCGCCTTCCTGCAAAAACTTCTCGGCATGGCGCAATTTAAACTGAAAATCATGATCATCAGTATTGGGGCCGAACCGAATTTCCTTCACAACAACCTGGGCGGTTTTAGCCTTAATTTCTTTCTGCTTTTTCTTTTGCTGATAAAGAAATTTCTGATAATCAATAATTTTACAAACGGGCGGATCAGCACTAGGTGAGATTTCCACGAGATCCAGTTCCAGCGCATCGGCCATTTTCAGAGCCTCCGACAGCGAGTAAACACCGGGGTTCTCGACGTTTTCGCCAACTACACGAACTTGCTGAGCGCGAATCCGCTCATTGATCCGGTGCTGCGAAGCAGAATCATTTTTATTGCTTCCGCCACCCTGATTAGCTTTTTTAATTGTTATTGCCAATTACTACCGTTTAAGATTTAAAAATTAATTATATAGCGAGGTCAACTGGTCATTCACTTCATTGTCAATCAAATCAACAAATTCCTGAAGTTTCATCGATCCTTTGTCTCCCTCTCCCTGCTTCCTCACCGAAACACTCTGCGATTCAGCCTCTTGCTCTCCTACAATCAATAAATAAGGGATACGTTTCAACTCGTTATCCCTGATTTTACGACCAATCTTTTCATTTCGGTCGTCAATTAAAGCGCGAATATCGGAATTATTTAGAAATTCTGAAACACTTTTTGCATAATCGTTATACTTTTCACTGATTGGGAGTACCACAACCTGGTTTGGAGCGAGCCAAAGCGGGAACTTTCCGGCGGTGTGTTCAATCAGCACTGCAACAAATCTTTCCATCGAACCAAATGGCGCGCGGTGAATCATCACCGGGCGGTGACGTTTGTCGTCGGCACCGATGTACTCCAACTCGAAACGCTCCGGAAGGTTGTAGTCAACCTGAATGGTTCCCAACTGCCAGCTTCTGCCAAGAGCATCTTTTACCATAAAATCGAGCTTTGGTCCGTAAAAAGCAGCTTCGCCCAAAACGGTAACTGTCTTCAGGCCTTTCTCTGCCGAAGCTTCAATGATAGCTTGCTCTGCTTTATCCCAGTTTTCAGGAGAACCAATGTATTTTTCAGGTTTATTAGGATCGCGTAATGAGATCTGAGCTGAATAATTTTCAAAATTCAGTGCCTTAAAAATGATAAAGATAATATCGATTACTTTCTTGAATTCATCTTTAATCTGATCAGGACGACAGAATAAGTGCGCATCGTCCTGGGTAAACCCGCGAACGCGGGTCAAGCCATGCAACTCACCGCTCTGCTCGTAACGATAAACAGTTCCAAACTCAGCGAACCTGATAGGAAGATCCTTGTACGAACGTGGTTTGAACTTATAAAGTTCGCAGTGGTGCGGGCAATTCATCGGTTTCAGCATGTATTCTTCGCCTTCTTCCGGAGTACGGATTACCTGAAACGAATCGGCCCCGTATTTCTGGAAGTGTCCCGAAGTTTTATACAGGTTTACGTTCCCGATATGTGGCGTCATCACCTGTTCGTAGCCAAATTTTTTCTGAACTTTTTTCAGGAAATCTTCCAAACGCAGACGCAACATGGTTCCCTGCGGCAACCACATCGGCAAGCCCTGGCCAACGTTTTGCGAGAAGGTAAAAAGTTCCATTTCCTTACCAATTTTCCGGTGGTCGCGTTTCTTTGCTTCCTCAACCATTACCAGGTACTCTTCGAGCATTTTTTGCTTCGGGAAAGTGATACCATAAACGCGGGTGAGCATTTTATTTTTTTCGTTACCGCGCCAATATGCTCCGGCAATTGAAGTCAGTTTTACGGCTTTAATGAAACTGGTATTTGGAAGGTGCGGGCCACGGCACAAATCAGTGAAATTTCCCTGATTATAAATGGTGATGGTCCCGTCCTCCAGTTCGGAGATCAATTCTTCTTTCAGATGATCGCCTTTGGCTGTAAACATTGCCAGCGCATCTTTCTTCGAGATTTCGCTTCTGACAATATCGTGCTTTTCGCGGGCCAGTTCCAGCATCTTCTTCTCAATCTTTTCCAGGTCTTTTTCGGTCAACTGCTGACCTTCCGGAAGATCTATATCGTAATAAAATCCGTTTTCGATGGTTGGGCCAATGCCAAATTTTGTACCCGGATAAAAAGCTTCAATAGCTTCAGCCATAAGGTGCGCAGATGAATGCCAGAATGTTTCCTTTCCTTCGCGATCGTCCCATAACAACAATTTAATCGTTGCATCTTTATTAATGGTTCGCGATAAATCCCAGACTTCACCATCCACCATGATGGACAGCACTTCTTTTGCCAAACGGCTGCTGATCGATTCAGCGATTTCCATTCCGGAAACTTCCTTGTCAAACTCCCTGACATTGCTATCGGGTAAAGTAATTTTAATCATCGTTTTTTGTTTGTTAAAAACAGGGTGCAAAGATATATATTAATGACTTATTTTAATGAAAATCAGGATTGATTTTCAACACTTTTATAAACTGAAAATTTACACAAAAAGAAACCGGCATCAACATCGTTTTATTGAACTCCTGATGTTGGCGCCGGCTTCAGAGCAGAAATACAATTATCTGTATCCGAAACTCATACCAACATTGTATGATGTGTACTCGGCTTTATTAAACGACGTGAAAAGACTGAAGAATCCAAGCTTCAACCGGAGTCCGGCATCGACACTCAGATTTTTATTCGAAAATTTCACTGAAATCGGATCAATCAGTTCATCTTTCGTCACAATTGGCCCTGCGCTTGTCGAAAAAGTAGTTTCAACGATGTATTTTCCGAGCAACTCAACGGTTGTTTCGCTCGAACTATGGCCAACGCCGCCAAATACAGTCAACACCCCAATTTTTTTCGACAAAATCAAACCGAACTTGGTCGTTTTGGTATCAAGGTCCAAATCCTGCTTTTCGCGATCGAAAGTAACCTGCACATTACCTCCTGAAAAATCATTCGGGTCGAAACTTATTTGACTTTGTGCATTGATTTTTGAGAAGCTGCCAAAAACAGCAGCATCAAAAGGAAGGTTCTTCAGCACCGGCATCCACTCTTTAAAATTGTGCTTCAAACCCAGGCCAAAAAAGCTAAACTGAAATTCGTCGCCGTTGTTGTCGTATTTCTTTTTAGGTACGAAGCGGCCAATCAAATCGGTATGCGGCAGTATACCAAAACCTATTTGGGCCATTGGTACCGGCACAATGTCGTAGCCTGTTCCTTCAGGAGTGCTGAAAGTTGAAATGACATTACCATCGGTATCATGTATTTGTAAAACAGGGCCATCAACTTTTTCACCGGCGGCCGTTGGAGCAATGTGATCGGAAGGATTTTCGAGCGTAAGCTTCTGCAAACCAATATCATTCAAATCGAATGTTCTATCACGATTAGGAATCTGAATGGCGCTGACGCTAAAATTTACATCGAAGCCAAACAGCTTGTGGGTTTCGGCAGAATTGTACCAACCGTTGTTTAAACCATCTCCAAAAGCCGAAGCGTAAGGATTTAAGTATCCCCTGACGAGCG
>JAEWME010000335.1 GCA_023393265.1 Bacteroidota bacterium
GGTTGCTCGCTGATGGCCGAAGCTTGGATAAAAGCCGTTAAATAGTCACACACATTTAGCTACATATAGACGCCTCTTAAAAAGAAAGGATTCCATCTTTTTTGCCAAGATGAAATCCTTTTTATGCACTGAACTAGCTCACTATTGAATCATCATGCGAGCCTGAACACTCAGAATGCTATCTTCAGCACATCGTCGAAATACTCCACGAAATGCGCGGTGATGCCTTCTTTCAGGTAGTCGGGCAGTTCCTCAAAATCTTTGCGGTTATCAGCAGGAAAAATGAGTTCAAAAACCTTCACACGGCGGGCTGCAATGGTCTTTTCGCGCACACCGCCAATCGGCAGTACTTTGCCGGTCAGAGTCAGTTCGCCGGTCATAGCCAGTCCTTTACGGATGGCTTTTCCTTTGGCGAGCGAATAAAGCGCCAGCGCCATCGTGATTCCTGCCGACGGCCCGTCTTTAGGCGTAGCGCCTGCCGGGACATGCAAATGAATGAAATGGTCGTTGAAATAAGTCTCCTTTTTGGTGGCTTCTGAAACCCGCCCACGAATGTAGGAATAGGCAATTTCCGACGATTCCTGCATCACACTGCCCAACTGTCCGGTTTGTTTGAAACCGCCGCCTTTTCCCTTGATTCCTGAAGCTTCGATGTAGAGGGTGGCGCCGCCCATCGCTGTCCAGGCCAGACCCAGCGTTACGCCCGGAATCGACTTTTTGTAGAGTTCTTCGGTTGTAAAGATCGGCTGTCCCAAAAACTCAGACAGGTTCTTCTGGCTAACGCTGATTTTCCCTGCTCCTTTTTCGGCCTGCATCAGGGTCACTTTCCGCATAATCTTTTTCAGGTTATTCTCAAGGCTGCGTACACCGGCTTCGCGGGCATAACCATCAACAATCGACACAAGCGCCGAATCGGAGATCGCAACCTCCGAAGCCTTCAGGCCATGGTCTTCGCGCAGTTTGGGAACCAGGTAGCGTTTGGCAATTTCAACCTTTTCCTCCATGATGTACCCCGAAAGTTTGATGATCTCCATACGATCGAGCAACGGACGCGGAATGGTGTCGAGCTGGTTGGCTGTGGTCACAAACAGCACATTCGAAAGGTCGAAACGCACGTCGAGGTAATGATCCAAAAAGTCGCTGTTTTGCTCCGGATCGAGCACTTCGAGCAATGCTGCCGCCGGGTCGCCCTGGTAGCTGGCGCCAATTTTGTCTATTTCGTCGAGCATGATCACCGGGTTGGCAACTTCCGTACGTTTCAGGCTTTGTACCAGCTTGCCCGGCATCGCGCCAATGTAGGTGCGGCGGTGTCCTTTGATCTCCGCTTCATCGCGCATGCCGCCCACCGAGAAACGGTAAAACTTGCGGCCCAGCGCATCGGCAATCGACTTGCCAATCGAGGTCTTCCCCACTCCGGGCGGGCCAACCAAACAAATGATGGAACCGGCCACCTTCCCGCGTTTCACAATGGTGCTGATGAATTCGAGGATGCGCTGTTTTACATCATCCAGCCCATAGTGTTGCTGATCGAGTATTTTTCGGGCTTTGGCCAGATCGTAATTATCTTCTGAAAAGATGCCCCACGGAAGGTCGGTCAGCCAGTTGAGGTATGTGCGCGAAACCTGGTATTCGGCTGAACCAGTTTCGAGCGATCGCAGCTTATTCATTTCTTCGTCCACCACCTTTGCCGCTTCGTCGCTCAGCTTCAAGCGCATAATTTTCTGCTCCAGCTCTTCCAGTTCGGCTGCCTTGTCGTCTTTTTCGAGCCCTAGTTCCTGCTTGATCACCTTCAACTGTTCGCGCAGGAAAAACTCCCGCTGCTGCTTCGATATCTTTTCTTCAATTTGCTTCTGTATGTCCTGCTGCAACTGGTTCAGCTCAATTTCCTCGCGCAACAAAACCAACAGCTTTTCGCTTCGTTCGTAAAGGTTTACCGTTTCGAGGATGGTTTGCTGTCTGGAAGCGTCGGCGGTGAGAAACGATGCCACCAGGTCCATCAGCAATCCCGGTTTATCCATACCAATCTGCGATAAAGCCAGTTTCATTTGCTCCTGAAACATCGGGTTCATGGCAATCAGTTCCTTCACCGAGTTAATAATAGCCAGCGTATAAGCCTTCAATTCAGGACTAATAGCCATCTTATCGTCGTAGTCGTACTCAACCTGCCAGAAAGGAATTCGGCCACGCACAAAATCCCGCCGATAGTGAAAACGGGTAAGTGCCTGCGCAAAAAAATGAACCTGTTCATCGGTTTTGTTGATGATTTTGATGATTTTCAGGAGGGTGCCTGTATGGTACAAATCCGACTTCATATAGTCAGTTCTGTTCACGCTCCGGGCGTACGACACGCCGATAAAACCGTTGTTATTCTCCAGAGCATGTTCAACATATCTGACCACATCCTGATTCACAAAAGTCAGCGGCAGGGCCAAACCCGGCAACACCGGGCGATTCTCCAGCGGCAGCACAACCAGGTTATCAGGATATATTTCCGAAACCAGCACGATTCCGGGATTTTCTGTATTAGCATTCATGGCGTTTCTGTTTTAATTGTTGATCACTCTTTTTACTGCCTCATAGAGCTGAGGTTTCGATGCAACACCCGACTGTTTCCAAACGAGGTTGCCATTTTTGAATAGCATGAGCGTGGGAATACTCCTTACCTGGTAGCGACCGGATATGTCCGGATTTTTGTCGACGTCGATTTTTACGATCCGAAGTTTGCCCTGAAGTTCGCCGGCCAGCTCGTGAAGGATGGGCGACTGCACTTTGCAGGGTTGGCACCAGTCGGCATAGAAATCGACCAAAACCGGCACTGGCGACTGAATGATTGAATTAAAATTTCCTAGCATAACGTTTCTGTTTCGGATTGCGCCATCAAACGCAAAACCAAAAAAAGATTCGCGAATCTTTTGTCAGCAAACCTGACATTTTGAAGGAAAAAGCACAGTGAGGAAGGCTCATTTTGTCACAACGCAGGCGGCAAATGAGAAAGAGGGAATCGCCAAAAATGAAAAGAGGCCGGATCTTGCGAAACGGCCTCTCCAAAGGTCTGCCCGAATTGATTGATTTATTTTGGTTACCAGGCAGCGCTTTGACGAATTATTGAAATCCAATCATTCATAAAACTGTGCAAACACTGGTTTTAGTATACAATCC
>JAEWME010000453.1 GCA_023393265.1 Bacteroidota bacterium
ACAGCGCGGCGGATATGTTCGGGCGAACTTACCAGCAGCAGCGATTGCGGCGCTAGTCTTGTGCCATTGAAATTCACCAGGTTTAGCGCCTGCGAACGAGTGTTTGTTCCTTCCTGTTCATATAAAATGCGCGATCGATCGATTCCTTTTTCAACCAGTTCATCGGCCACCTGGCGGGCGGTACTGCGCAAATCAGCCGTGTCGCCCGGAATTGATATAATAATTTTGCTATCCGGAGTTTCCTTCGCTGCCCGGCAAACAAACCAAGCACGCATCAGGTTCGATTCGCTCGGCATTCCTCCCCCGCCAAGCAAAACAATGTAATCTGGTTTCGCCAAAACTTTGGGCGCGCTGGTTCCAAGCCAGTAATACCCCCAGAATGGAAGTGACGTAAAGCTCAGAATTAGGATGATGGCGAACAATACACCAAGCACAAAAAGTGTTTTTACAAAAAGGCCCTTCATGCCTGATATGATGGTTGATTTTGTCATGGAGGAAACAAACTTTTAATTCTGAAAGGTAGCAAAAAACAACTTCAGGAGAAGACTATTTAACAAGCGGAAGTGTAAACATAAATTTAGACCCTTTCCCCAATTCGCTCTCTACCCAAATTCGTCCTTTATTTTTTTCGACCATATCTTTACATAAAAGAAGCCCAAGCCCGGTTCCTTTTTCACCAGCAGTCCCTTCTTTCGAGGTTTTACTACTAATATCAAACAGTTTCGAGACCTGTTGTTCCGACATGCCTATTCCACTATCTTCAACCGTTACAACCACTTCCTCACCGTTACAATTACCGCAAATCCGGATAGAACCACCAACATTCGTAAATTTAATGGCATTGGTAATCAGATTTCGCAATATGGTTTTCACCATCAATTCGTCAGCAAACACAAACCGCTCATCTTCCTTATTCAAGCACACATTGATATTTTTTTTACCTGCAGCCAGTTCAAACTCTTTCACGAGGTTAGTGCATAGCTGACAAATATTTACCCGTTCAGGATTAAATGGCAATTGATCAGATTGCACACGAGCCCACATCAGTAGTTCGTCGAGCAACTGGTGGGTAATACGAGCAGCACTATATATCTGATTTGCATAATGCTCAATCTGTTTGTAGCTCAATTCGTTCATATCCTGAACCATTATTTCAGAAAAGCCAAGCAAGGTGCTGAATGGATTTTTCAGGTCGTGGGCCAGAACAGAAATAAACCGGTCTTTGCTTTCATTAACTTTTTTCAACTCATCATTCAGCTCCTGAATTCGGCGTGTCCTGGCTCTCGCACTAACGAGGCTAACCGCCAAAACAAAGAGCAGTAAGCTGATGGTCAAACCCATCAACAAAGTTAAATATACCCGTGACCAAACAGATTTTAAGTCGTGATTAAAACTACTGAAGAAAAGTGTCCAGGTTTTTCCGTTGAAATTCATCGGGAGAGAAAAACTTGCCATAGCCCCTGATTTCCGCTGTAGGTTGAATTCGCTGTCACTGTCAAACAGCAAACTATCGTCAGACAAATCGCTGTTATCAAAAACCTGTACCCGGTACATTTCGAAATTCCACTGATCCGCCATGGCTCTGATAAAATCATTCATCCGGAAAGGACAAAATACCCAGCCAACGCAAGCATTAGCGCGTTCTTCCGGAGTTCGAAGACTCGTCCCCACTTTGAAAACAGGCACAAACATTAGCGCTCCTGGTTGCCTCTTAGAAATAGAATCCTGAACCAGAAATATTTTATCCGAGATCACAGCCATGTCGCTGTCGCGCGCCATAACCATCGCCCGTTGCCGGATGGGCTCAGAAAAACCATCGTAACCCAGTACCATCCGATTTTTTTCGGAACACGGTTCCAAATAAAGAACTGGAGAGTACAATTCACGCTCACCCTCCGGTCGTACCTCATAACCCGGAAATTCGTTTTCTGATACTTTTTCTTCAAACGCATTCAGTTCCCTGCGTCTGATTATTTTTGAGAAGCCGATTCCCTGAATCCCAACCGCCTCCGTAAGTGATTTATTAAGGGTCTGAAATTCTTTCCACTCGCTCCGGGTAATCGTGTCGGAACTGGAAATAAAAGAAGCACTACTGTATAAAATTTGGGAATTAGTTCTCAGGTGTATCCTGATTTCACTTTCAAAACTTCGGCAGTTGGTTTCAAAGTCCTGCAAATCAATTTTCTCATTGTCCTGATATACCGAGTACGATACAATAAAGGTAAGGGTTAGGCCTATCAGCAATATCATGACTGAGAAAACACGAATCTTGTACATACCTGACATTGTTGCTTTTTCAAAACGAAATATACGGATATTTAGGCAAATTTTATCTCCTTTATTTCCAGATAGCGAACAAATATTCAAAAAAGCCTTTGTATCGACATTTTGGTAAAAACAGCCGGATTTTTGCTACCAAAAAGAAGTATTCCGGAATAAGCACCACCAAGGGTTCTCTATGAATCAACGACTTAAAATCTATGGCATGACGCTTGTTTGGCCGGTTTCAAACTTTAAATTAAATACAGATGAAACTGAGCGCAAGAAACCAATTGAAGGGAAAAATCATGAAGATTGAGGAAGGACTTATCACCTCGAAAGTGGTCCTCGACCTGGGAAACGGAAATATTATCACCGCTATTATTTCAAAAGATTCGATTGCTGACCTCGGCTTGAAACCGGGTGATACTGCTTTTGCCGTCATCAAATCGACAGAAGTGATTATCGGCGTTCCCTGCGAATGCAAAGACGGTGAATGTAACTGCCATTAATCCGATGATTGAGATTGATTGCCATATTTCCGTCAGGAACGACGGTGTTCGTTTCCTTGGAGCAACCCAAACAGAGCTGATTCGGGAAATAAAACAAACAGGCAGCCTTAGTGGTGCGGCCAAAAAGCTGAAGATTTCATACCAACATGCCTGGACAATGATTGCAGAAATGAACAGGATAGCTCCACAACCAATCGTATCGAAGCAACGAGGTGGTGCAAACGGCGGAGGAGCATGCGTTTCGGAATACGGAGAACGCATCCTTCTCGAATATCAAATCATTGAAGACCAGGTAAAAAATCTGATCAGACAGATTAACGCAGAAATTAATTTCTGATTTTTTTTGACCATCGTTATCCAATTTATTTTATATCGAAAACATGGAAGATTATCCGTCAATAAGTTACCGCCCCATCGGAATTATCCGGACACCTTTCAGCACACCGGCAGAAATGCCTATTCAGCCGGAAGGTGCCAAAGGAATAAAAGGCACCATAGAAATCAATCCGGAATTAGCTCCCGGACTGTTCGACATTGAAGGTTTTTCGCACCTGATCCTGATTTACCATTTTCACCTTATTCAGGGGCACAAACTTTATGTTGTTCCGTTTATGGACGACAAACCGCACGGCATTTTTGCCACACGCGCTCCTGTCAGGCCCAATCCAATCGGCATTTCGGTGGTGGAACTGAAAAAGGTAGAAAACAATCTCATCTATATTGAGGGCGTAGACATGATCGACGGAACGCCGCTACTCGACATCAAACCGTTTTACGCCAGGTACGACAACCGACCGGAAACCAGGTCGGGATGGCTCGAAGGGAAAGAGAGAACTGATATTTCGAAGATAAAATCGGACGCACGGTTCGATACAAGAAAATGTCCGGAATCCAATCGCTGCAAATGATTTGGGACTCCGGACAGGTAAAATTTCTAAAAATTCTAACGCTTAAAATTACAAAAAAATGAGAAAGGTTTACTCATCCATTATCGTATGGCTGATCATGCTGATCAGTTTTTCGGAAGCTTATAGCCAGGTAACCATCGATGCAGAGTTCAGGCCGCGAACCGAGTTACGCAGTGGCTTCAACCAACCACTGCCCGATTCAATCAAATCGGCTTTGGTAACACTTCAGCGTACAAGGCTCAACTTCAATTACACAAGTGGGTTGGTCAATGCACGGCTTACCCTTCAGGATGCAAGGGTTTTTGGCGAAACCGACACCAAGCAGCCAGCCTCGGCAACAACCGGAAGCCTCGGTATTTATGAAGCCTGGGCCGAGCTGCTCGTCTTTTCAGGAACAAGCGTAAAAATCGGCAGACAGGGAATTCAGTTTGAAGACGGCCGCTTATTCAGCTTATCGCCCTGGAGCAACACCGGCAACTCGCACGATTTGGGACAGGTTCGCTACCAGGCCAACGGGTTCGACGCCCAGCTTGGCTATGCTTACAACAACCAGAAAGTACTGAATGCAGACACTGCCTATTATTCTGTCAGCAAAATGTACAAACAACTGGCTTTTCTGCACCTCAGCAAAACAATTGTGCCCGGACTCGATCTTAGCTTACTGGGTATTGATGAAGGATTTCAGAAAAGCAAAACAGACAAAGACCTTTATCATCGTTACACAACGGGCGGTACATTGACTTTCAAGAAAGACAAACTACCCTTGAATGTTTTTGCAACCGCCTATCTGCAATCGGGCAAAAGTGCGCCAACAGTCGATTTGGATGCCACACTGCTTGCACTGAAAGCCAACTACACTTTTACAGAAAAAATCGGGGCACTTGCCGGGGTCGACTACTATTCGGGATCGTCGGGCACACTAGCGGCAACCAAAACAAAGACATTCAACAAATTACCTTATGGGGTTAACCACTCATTCAACGGCTATATGGAATATTGGGCAACGCTGCCCAAAGGCGGATTAATCAACTATTTCGGAGGATTAAACCTGAAGCTTAACAAGAAGCTGAGTTCCGACATCACGTACTATGCTTTCAACCTGGCCGAAGACATGAAAAGTGGTTCAACTGATATTCAGAAAAACATCGGGTCGGAAATCGACATCGTTTTCAACTATAAATTTTCACCGGAATCGACCATTCAGTTTGCCTGGTGCGGATACCTCGCCAACGACGGTACCAACCTGCTGAAATATAAAAAGACAGATGTGGACACCAAATTTCCGCAATACGCTTATGTGATGCTGACCATTAAACCGCAGTTCTATAAAACACCTGCAACAGTCGCCGACACGAAGAAATAATTAGAAACCCTTTAAAATTTCAGATATGAAAAAATTATACATTTCCTTAATCGCCTTACTGTTTGCAGTGACCATTCAGGCTCAAACCGTTAAAGTGGCCGCGGCAGCTAACCTTCGTTTCGTTTTCGAAGAAATAAAAGATGCCTATATGAAGCAAAATCCGAAGGCAACCATTTCGGCTAACTTCGGATCGACAGGCGCTCTTTTCCAGCAGATTGTCAATGGCGCCGACTTTAATGTTTTTATGGCTGCCGACGATGTGGTTCCTATGAAACTCAAAAGTCAGGGACTGGTTTCGGGAGAAGTGAAAGTTTACGCCAACGGCAAACTTGTTTTGTGGAGCAACACGCTAGATGTTTCGAAAGGGCTTGAGGTGCTAGCCGACCCTTCGGTTAAACGAATTGCTGTCGCCAAACCCGACTTGGCACCTTATGGCAACCGTGCGATCGAATGCCTGAAATCTTCAGGACTGTACGAAAAAATAAAGGACAAAATCGTGTATGCCGACAATATCTCGCAAACAGCGCAGTTTGCACAAACCGGAAATGCCGAAGTTGGTTTTCTGGCTTATGCGCTGACTATGACTCCGGAAATGAAAGGTTCAACTTACCTCATCGACCCGGCAAGTTATAAACCGGTGGCTCAGGCAATGGCGGTTGTAAAAGGCTGGAAAGCCAATCCTGAAGCGGTGAAATTTATGAATTATGTACTGAGTCCTGCTTGTAAACCAATTTTTGAAAAATACGGCTACATGGTGCCCTAATCAAACTATCATAGGAAAGTCAAAAGTGGCAAACTCCATTTTTTGACTTTTCCTTTTAACCGTTTAACTTTTTACCTCGAAATGAACAAATTACCGGCTATCATCACAAAAATTCAGCAATCAGGCGCAATTATCCTGGTTGATCTTGATGTGAACGGACAAGCTTTTTCGGCGATGCTTATCGAATCGACGGAACCGCCAGAGTGGCTCTTCGCTGGCCACGCAGTTGATCTGGTTTTCAAGGAAACGGAAGTTTCGCTGGCCAAAAATCTGGCGGGGCTAATCAGTACACGAAACCGGATAAAGTGCGAGGTGAAAATTGTTGAGCGCGGAGATTTACTCAGTAAAATCACGCTCTCTTTTCAGGAATATGAACTTACCTCCGCCGTTACAACCCGCGCAGTGGATTCGCTGCAAATAAAAGCTGGCGAAGAAGTGGAAGCGCTGGTTAAAGCCAACGAAGTTTCGCTGATGAAGAGTGAATTCAACTAAAATCGCCCGCGAAACAATAAGTGATCAACCATAAATTATCAATCGGGAAATGGACATTGCTTTTGCACAAACACTCTGGCTGACTTTTAAACTGGCTGTGATGACCACCGGAATCCTGGTGATTATCGGCCTGCCTTTTGCCTACTGGATGACATACACGAAGGTAAAATTACGCCCGCTGGTGGAGGCATTGGTGAGTATGCCCATGGTTTTGCCTCCTTCGGTAATCGGCTATTACATGCTGATTATTTACAGCCCCAAAAACTGGTTTGGCGACTGGCTTAGCCGTTGGTTCGACATCAGGCTGGCTTTTTCTTTCGAAGGTATCCTGATTGCATCGGTCATTTTCAGCCTGCCATTTATGGTCCAGCCGCTGCACAATGGCCTGCGCTCGTTGCCCGACAGCCTGCGCGAAGCTTCGTACACACTCGGCAAATCGAAACTGACTACGTTCTTCAGGGTGCTCGTCCCGAATATCCGTCCATCAATTATAACAGCGGTAGCGCTCACTTTTGCTCACAGCATTGGCGAATTTGGCGTAGTCTTGCTTGTTGGTGGCAACATGCCCGGCGAAACGCGTGTGGCATCCATTGCGATATACGACGAAGTGCAGGCACTCAACTTTCGGGCAGCCAACCAATACGCGCTTATCCTTTTTCTGATTTCACTGGTGCTGCTGACAACCATTTATAGTGTAAATAAAAAGTACGACTCATGGCGAATGATCTGATCAGGATTGATGTGGAGAAAATGATGCACACCGCCCACGGGCCTATGAACCTGGTGGTGCAGACAGAAATAGGCCATGCTGAATTTGTCACACTTTTTGGACAATCGGGCGCCGGAAAAACGACTTTGCTGCGCATCCTTGCCGGTTTATTCAATCCTGACAAAGGTTTGGTTCAGTTTGGTTCGTCGGTATGGTTCGACTCGCAGAAAAAAATAAACATTCCACCCCAACAGCGCAACATTAGTTTCATGTTTCAGGATTATGCGCTTTTCCCGAACATGACAGTGCAGCAAAACATCCGCTTTGCCCAGCCAGCGAAAGACGAAGCTGCCATCAGCGGCTTGCTCGAAACTTTTGGGCTAACCGAATTGGCCCGCCGAAAACCCAACACGCTCTCAGGCGGGCAAAAGCAACGCGTGGCGCTGGCCCGGTCGCTGGCCCGAAAACCGAAGCTTTTGTTACTCGACGAACCATTGTCGGCACTGGATGCTGAAATGCGAAACGCTTTGCAGGACGAGATTGCCAAAGCAAACCAGCTTTCAGGCGTAACAACATTGATGGTTAGTCACGACCTGAATGAAGTTTTTCGGCTTTCGACCCACGTAATCTGCATCGAAAACGGGCAAATCACCCGTCAGGGAAAACCGGAACTTGTATTTTCCGACACCAGTGTGAGCGGAAAAGTGCAAATTACCGGGAAGATTGCACGAATAGAGCCACAAGACGCCATCAACATTGTAACCGTGATAACAGGAAACAATCAAATTATTAAAGTGATTGCTTTCGACAATGATCTGAAAGACCTTCGGATTGGCGACCAGGTGATGGTTTACACAAAAGCTTTTAACCCGATAATCACAAGACTTGGATAAAACCGGAATGAGTCGCCCTATCAAGCAACAAAAAAGGCTGTCACCCTCTGGTAACAGCCTCGTTTCGAACTGATAATATATTAATCCACCTGAATCATGGATTCAGTACAATTGAAGCGTCAGTTTTGGTAAGCATGAAATCCTGCATGGTTTTTTCGCCCACTTTAACAACCACCTGATCGACATCAACCGAGTCGTAGCCTGCTTTGGTGCACGACATGGTGTAGGTACCTGCCGGAATACCAATCAGTTTATAATGGCCTAAATCGTCGGTGATGGCTGTAACAAAAACAGTATCGGCCCTGTAAATCTGCACACTGGCTTCAGTCACCGGAGTAACATCATCTTCAAGTGCAAGTCCTTCGATAACACCAGCATGTTTTTGGCACATAGCCCTGACAACAGGTTTAAAGATAAATCCTTTGATGCCATTCGGAAGTTTATGGTTACCCAGACAAACGAATGATTTGCTCAGATCGAAATCTACCAGCACTTCATTCACCACGCCTGACTCAACCACCAATTCTGGATTCAGTTTAATTTTTAATCCGCTTGACGAACCGCCAGGAATCTTCAGGTTAAATTCGGTGCCATCCTTCAGGACAACTTTTGACGAAACGACGTGAAGACGAATCATATCGTAGGTTCCAATGCCCACTTCAACCTGAACCAGATCGGAAGTAAGACCGTTTCGTAGCTTCAGGATGTCGAATTCCTGAACTTTTTCGGAAAGCATAATGAACCCACCGTTTTCTGCATCAACATTAAGTGAATCGACGGAACGAATCTCAACCTTATCCACTGTCACCATCACTTTACTAACAGCGCTCACCGGAAACGGCGAATCGGTAACCCGCACCAACACTGTACCTTTTCCCGGATCAGACGAGTCGTTTTTCTGATCGCACGACACCATTGTCAAAAAGATCCCTGCTAGAAGCATCATTCCTTTAAAAACCATTCTTTTCATGACTTTTTGTTTTAGTGTTTATGATTTAACCACCAACTCAGTTGTGTTACCCGGCTTGTATATAGTAGTGGAAAAAAGTTCTTTCTCATTTTGATCAGCTTTTTCGCTCATTTTCTCAAAAGAAGAATCCCCTTTACAACTATAAACCATAACGGATCAACACGTTAGAACTTTTTCAATCTCCTCTAATCAAGTTGACGCCAATATAAAGGCAAGATGCAGGCCAAAAAATCAATTCAGTTTTTATTGCCGTGGATCATTCCTGAAACGATACCTTTTGCCGCCTGGGTTTCGGCTTTAATTACTCCGGCCAGATGAATAATGATGAACGCATAAATGATATACTGAAGCACCGCGTGAGTTTCTTTGATGCTGTGAACAATATCGCGGGGAATGCCCATCGAACGACCGAAAGCGATGGTAAGTCCGGATAACACAACAGCAAACAGCACCACAAAAAAAGCCAGATAAATTCTGCGAACCAGTAAATAATGCCTGTATTCTGAAAGTTTCTCCGGATTTTCTTTCGGCGAGGTAAGCGCCTTTTTAATCCTGTTCTTTAGTTTTTCTTCTTCAGGCTGAAAAAACTCAATGACTACGCGGGCCAGAAACAGGGCAGCCAGGCAAAAGCCGAGATATTTGTGCACATCCCACATTTTTTCTTCGTACTCGTGCGAAACGGCAAATGCCTGATCATCGGTGGCTGTAATCCCTTTTCGCTGCAATTGTTCCTGAACCATCAGGACATTATCACGCGGAGAAAGCAGCGTTGAATTAAGAATAACAGTCAGAATTGAAGCTGAAATAACCAGAAAAGTAAGCCAGTGCCACATCCGCAGTGCAATTGAATGTGACTGAATAAAAACAGAGGCCGAATCCGGCAAAGCATTTTGATTCATGATTTTAGTTTTTTTTTAGTCCAGCAATTTAACAGCAAAAACATCCTGATGTTTCGTTTATTACTTAATATATATCAATAAAAAAATCCCGGCTTTTTTCGCAGCCGGGATTTTTCTTTTGAATTCTGATGGGATTATTTCACAGAAAACTTGTAGATAGTCGTCGATTTCAAGGTTTCGCCGGGCCTGAGCAAAGTGTTCGGAAACTCCGGATGATGAGGCGAATCGGGATAATGCTGTGTTTCGAGGCAAATGCCGTTGCGATAATTATACGGGTTGCCACGTTTTCCAATTTGAGAGCCATTCAAAAAGTTTCCGGTGTATAGCTGAACGGCAGGCTCTGTAGTTGTACATTCCATAAAACGTCCTGAAGCCGGTTCGTACAGACTCGCGCAAAAAGTCATCTCGTGACCGTTCTGATCCTTATTCAGAATATAGTTGTGGTCGTAGCCGCCACCAAATTTCAACTGTTCCATCGGGTCGTTGATGCGTTCGCCAATTGCATGAGGAGCCGTAAAGTCCATTGCTGTGCCGCGAATGTCAACAATTTCGCCGGTTGGTATCAGTTGCGAGTCGGCCACTGCCGTCGAGGTATTGGCATCGATTACCAAAACATGATCGAGAATATCACCCATTCCTTCACCTTTCAGGTTAAAATAAACATGGTTGGTCAGGTTGAAAAAACAGGCTTTGTCGGTGGTTGCCTCGTAATCAATTTTCAATCCGTTGTCTTTGGTAAGTGTATAAGTCACTTTCACATTTTTGTTACCAGGGAAACCCCATTCTCCATCCGGACTCAAAAGGCTCATTTCTACAGCCGGGCCGTCGGCAGTTTCAATCTCTTTAGCGTCCCAAACCTGTCGGTAAAAACTTTCAGTACCTGAGTGAAGGCAAGCTTTCATGTTGTTTTGAGGCAACTGGTAAACTTGTCCGTCTATTTCGAATTGTGCATTCGCAATGCGATTGGCATAAGGACCAACAATGGCTCCAAAACCCGATTCTCCGGCCACATAAGCGTCGATGTTGTTATAGCCAAGAACCACATCTTCCAGGTTCCCATTTTTATCAGGAGCGAAAACCGAGACTATTTTTGCACCGTAATTGGTTAGGGTTACGATGATTCCGCCATCATTCTTCAAAGTAAAAAGGGTCGTTTTCTTCCCGTTCATTTCCTTTTCAAAATCTGCTTTTGTGTACGAAGGTGTAAATTCTTTTTTGGGCGCGGCACACGACACAACAATCGCTGCAGCAATCAAAATCCCGAATATCTTTCTCATAATGATTGATGGTTTAATTATTGGAAGTAAATATAAGTGTTTATCTGACACATTTAAAAACCCGAGCAAAAAATTGTTTTGCTATATTCGCCAAAAGACGGCAATTGACCAACCATTTGGTCAACTTTTTAGCATATTTCTGTTTATTTTTGTGCAAACCAAAAGCAGCCAGCGCAAACGCCATGCTCACACTCCGGAAATTCATCGAAAACTATGTTTCCCTGCCCGACGACGAATGGACAATTATTTCGCAGGCTTTCGAGCGAAACGAATTCAGGAAAAATGAGTTCCTCCTGGAGGAAGGATCTGTTTGCAGGTATTTCTATTTTATAGAGAGCGGCCTCGTCAGGTTTTTTCTCCTGAATAATGATGGCGACGAGGTGACCAAGTTTTTTACCACAGCGCCCTATTGCTTCACGGCAAAAGACAGTTTCCGAAATCAAACGCCAGCAAGGGAAAGCATTCAGGCGCTGGACCGAACCATCGTCTGGCAAACGACACTCCAACAATCGAACGACTTACTGGCCCTGAAATCGTGGAGCGACTTCACCCGTAAATTTGTGCACGAGGTGCAAAGCTACACCGAAGAACTGCTGATGGAAAGCAAAACAGAAACCGCCGAAATCCGCTACCGGAAACTTCAGGAAAAATACCCGGAACTGATACAAAAAATTCCGCTGAAACACCTTTCGTCCTTCCTGGGCATTGCACCGCAATCGCTGAGCCGAATCCGCAAAAAGAGCTGAAAAGTTAACATACGTGAAGTGTTTTCAGTGCACGTTTGCCGAACTTTGCACCCGAAACAATTAAACAATGTAACGATGACAAGCCTTAAAAGTAAAACCATCAACTTTCTGCTCAGGAACCGCCATTTCCTGCAAGGAAAACTGCGCCGCGATGTATTCGATATGAGCAGTTCTATTGAGGCTTTCAGGGAACTGTGCGAAAAAGGCGCGACACGCTATGCGAAAATTCCATCGCAAATCGCCATAAGACCGCTAACCATCGAAACTATTCCTGCAGAATGGCTCATTCCTGAAAATTCAAATCCTGAAAAACTGATTTTATATGTTCATGGTGGTGGCTATGTCTCCGGATCGTGCAGCGACCACCGCGGCTTTGTATCAAAATTTGCAAAAAACGCCGGAGTTACCACTTTGATTTATGAATACAGGCTGGCACCCGAACATCCTTTCCCGGCAGCGATTGACGATTCGCTGAAAGTGTACCGCTGGCTGCTGGGCGAAGGTTATCAACCTGAAAATATCCTTTTTGCAGGCGAATCGGCTGGCGGCGGATTATCACTGGCGCTCCTGCTGGCGATCAGGCAACAGCAACTGCCCATGCCGGTTGCCGCGGTAGCTATTTCGCCCTGGACTGATTTGAGTTGCTCGGGTGAGTCGTATCGTACCAAAAACAAGTGGTCGCTGGCACCATTGAACAGTTGGACTGTAT
>JAEWME010000034.1 GCA_023393265.1 Bacteroidota bacterium
GTGTCTACTCTTGTCAGTAAATTTCTTTCTGCTCCGGCTTTTTGCAGCATGTCGAGCAAAATGGGCGCATTTCTTCCGGGAGTTGAATACAGGTAAATATTTTTCCGGGAGGCAACCACACTGTCGAGCCTGGCAGGTCCACAGCGCCAAAACTTTACTTCATTCGGATTACCTTCGTAAGTAATAATATTCGGGTTTATAGCCATTAGCGTGTTGAGGTACTGATCGCGGTGACCACAATAGCTAAGCCCGTAAATAATCGCATTCTCCTGAAATGGCCCGCCTTCCCAGGTTGGCTCAACAAACCAGATGTCATCTTTGGTAACCGTTGAGTTTACGAAGTTCATAATCTTTTCGCGTTGGGCGATTTGCGATTTGATTCCGGTCAATCCTGAATTCGATTTTCCTAAATTGATCATTACAAAAATTACCGGAAGGATGCTGCTGTAAAGGATTACTGACTTCTTATTCCTGAAGTTCTCTTTCAGAAACATGGAGGAAATAAAGAAAATAAACCCGTAAATCATGAAAGTGGGAGCAAGGTAATAGTTTTTGAAATGCTTCGAAACCATGACGATTTGCAGCGCAATGATCACCAAAAAACCTGCAAACCAGAAAGTATATTTTGCACCGGTTGTTTTCCGCTTGATAACTGCAAAAATTAAAAGTGCAAACAATGCGATTGTAAGAATGAGTAATTCAGGATTCAGAGTAAAAATTTCTTTGGTGCCGGCAATCATTTTCTGAACATTCAACACCTTCGACTCTCCACCGCCGTATAGGCCATCGTGCTTAAAAATACTCATTACAAAGATCCGGTATTGCTTGAGCTTGTCAATGATTGGCAGGATGAAAATAAAAAAGGATACAATTCCGGAGGCAGCGTAAATCAGCCTGTTTTTATTGGTTGTAATGAATAACAGTGGCAAAAACAGTAGGGGCAAAAAATTGAATTTGGTAGCCAGTCCAAAAGCCATTGCAGTACCGCTCCACAAAGCAAATTTTATCGGAGAGCGATTTTCGTAGCCATGTTTTAGGTATATCATGAAAAACAACGAACCGGTAAGCAAAAAGAAACGGTCGGGATTTGCCCTGCAAAGAAGCCAAAGCAAAACATCGCTAAACAAAAATGCAGCCTGCAGAAAGAAAAGTTGCCAAACCGGTATTTTTCGCTGTAGGCCGATCGATCCAATCAGGTAAATCAGGAATGCCTGAATTAAAAACATTGAAATGGAGATAGCATTCAAATAGTGTTCAGGACGCGAAAATACGTCAGTGGCAATATCGTTTTTCCCCGAAAAGAGATGTGTCAGCCAGATGATAATTCCATTATAAACCTGATAAGGTGTTCCCGGATGGTCGAAATGACCGATCCAGTTAAAATGCAGTTGAGCGCAGTTTAATCCATTCACCAGATACGGAAACTCGGGGTCAGCCGATTTCGAGTAAAACGGATCGAAAAGCTGGAGCATGTATATTCCGGCTATTACAGCGATTACCGGAAAGATTGCAATCAAAACTTTGGGGCGAATGGTTTTCATAGGATTATTTGAATTTTATTTTTCGGGCAGCGAAAAGGCTCATTTGGATGAGCAGCCAGCCATGACTGAACCGGCTGATTTGCGTTGAACCATATTCGCGGTCGCGATAGTGCACAATCACTTCTGTAATTTTCAGATTTAGCTTGGCAGCGCCAAACAACAAATCGAAGTCGCCGAACGGGTCGAAATCGCCAAAGTAGCTGCGGTTTGCCAGAATGGTTTCGTAATCTTTTTTGAAAAGCACTTTGGTTCCGCAAAGTGTGTCTTTCATTCGCTGACCGAGCAAATAGGAGAAAAACCAACCGAAAAACTTGTTGGCCATAAAATTAAGAAAACGCATAGCTTCTTTCTCCATCGGGTAAACCAGGCGGCAACCGTTGATGAACTCGCCTTTGTTGTTGCGAAGCGCCTCATAGAATTTGGGCATATCTTCGGGCGGTGTGGTCAGGTCGGCGTCTAAAATCATCAAAATGTCGCATGAGGCGGCAGCAAATGCTTCGCGCACGGCGTTTCCCTTTCCCTTCCCGCTTTGCTTCATCACTTTAATGTCAACTTCATGATAGATTTTTTGCACGCGCAACATTTCGTCGTATGTGCCGTCGCTCGAATTTCCCTCGATGAAAATAAACTCCTGATGAGAACCGAATTTGGGCGTCCGCTTTACTGCATTTTCAATGTTGCCCATTTCGTTTCTGGCCGGTACAACAATCGTAACCGAGAATTCGGTTGGCTCCGAATAAACCGGTCGTGCTGTGATAAACTGGATGAGGTTGAGGCTTTGAATTCCCGGAAGGTTCGCCAGAAACTTGTTCACAATCAGGTTAAACAGCGGAACGTATTTCGGGAAAAGCAACTTTCGCTCAACCTTGATGATTTCAAAATTTTCGAGATAAAGCACATTTTCAATGTCCTTAATGGTGAGCCAATTTTGGAGCGGCTGTTTGGCTTTCAGTCCAATTTTTTCACCAATTTTTAAGGTTGGTTCCCATATATAATTGTAGCTCGAAATCACGATTTTCGTTCGGGGCGTCACGTAGGTACGAATACTCCTGAAAAATGTCTGAATGTCCCACAGCGACGTGATCAGGTCGGAAACGATGATGTAGTCGATTTCGGTACCCGGTTTAAAAGTGATGGCGTCGGCAATCACAAATTCCAGATGTGGATACTTTGCCTGCGCAATTTCTACCATACTTTTCGAGAAATCGACGCCAATGCCTTTGGCTGGCTTCACGGCATTGAGCAGATCGCCGGTACCGCATCCCAGTTCGAGCACAGTCGCCCCTTCAGGAATAATAAATGAGAATTGCTTCTCGATGGTTCTTTGGTAAAAACGGTTTCTCCGTTTCCACTTGTCGCGTTTGTGTGCGGTTTGTTCAAAATAGTCGAGAAGTATTTGTTGTCCTTTTTCCATGAAAATACAGGTCTGTTCAGTTATTATCAATTATTTCGTATCGCAAAAGTAGTTTGTCGAAACTTATTCAGAAAAATTTGTCTCCGAAATCAGGTAGTTGGGCCTCCGTTTATTTTCGATGAACATTTTACCCAGATATTCGCCAATAATTCCCAACATCAACAGGTTAATTCCGCCAACAAATAATACGCTGATAATAACTGAAGTCCAACCAGTAATTGCCTGATCAGTAAAAAGGTGAACATACAGGGCATACAGACCATACAGAAAAGCGAACACGGCGATTACGAACCCGAGATAAATAGAAATCTTTAATGGTTTAACGCTGAATGCTGTTACGCCCGTTGAGGCGAATTTGAGCATTTTCTTAAATGTGTATTTTGTTGTTCCCGCAAAACGTTCGGCTGCTGTAAAGGTAACAGTGGTTTGTTTAAATCCCATCCAGGGAATTATTCCCCTGAAAAACAGGTAATTCTCGGAGAATAGATGTAGTTGTTTTAATACCTTTTTGTCGATTAACCTGAAATCTGCCATACCGTTTTCTATCGTCACGTCAGAAAGTCTGTTTATCATTTTATAGAATAAGCGGGAAGTTATTTTCTTGGAAAAAGGTATGGACGCATGATCTTTCCTGAGAGTATTCACAATTTCGAATCCTTTTTCCCATTCCTCTATCAGTTGCGGAATAACAGACGGCGGATGCTGAAGGTCGGCGTCCAGGCTTATTGCGCATTCTCCTGTAGCAAAATCGTAACCGGCTTTTAAGGCATTTTGATGTCCGAAATTCCTGGAGAAAGATATGTATTTGATTTTTTCGTTTTCGTTTGTAAGCTTTTTGAGCACCTGAAGCGTGTTGTCTTTACTCCCGTCGTTTACATAGATAAGTTCGAAGTCATATTTTGGGGGGAGATATTGCCAAATGGTTTTATTAAATGTTTCGAGCCCTTCTTCTTCGTTGAAGCAAGGTACTATTACGGATAATTTCCGGTTAGTATTCATAAATTTTGGACAAATTTTCTGTAAATATAGCTTTATTTGTATTTAATTAAATCAATGCAAAAATGGATAACCGGAAAAAGGGACTTCTTTTGACCAGCATTCTTTCACTGTCCATTATCTTCTTTTTTTTTGGTAAGATAATCAGTACTCCGAATAAATATTATTTTGCGGCAGGGGGCGATGGATTCAAGTCGTATTATGGTTCACTTTATCATCTTGACGTAGATTCAACTTACTCGAAATTTGAGGGGATGAACTATCCCTATGGCGAGTCGGTCTTTTTTACCGACAACCAGCCTTTGTTAACCAATACAGTAAAATGGATCAGCAATAACCTCGTCGACATTCGGGGAAATATGGTTGCAATTATCAATCTCTCAATGATCTTTTCAATGCTTGTTGCAGCCGTTTTCCTTTTTTTGTTATTTGCTGAGCTAGGAGTTATTTGGTGGCTTGGTTCTTTAGCTGCGGTGGGCGTTTGTGCGCTCTCCCCGCAAATAGGCAGGATGGCAGGCCATTTTTCTTTATCTCATGTGTTTTGGATACCGCTCATGCTGTATCTTATCGTTCGCTTTTCAAAGAAACCAGGATGGTTGCTGACAGCACTAATAGCTTTGGTCACTTTTTTGGCTGCGTCGATGCAACTATATTTCCTCGGATTTTATGGATTGTTGTTGACTTTCTACTGGTTGCAGGCTAAAAACTGGCTAAAAGAAACCTGGCATAGCAGGGGTGCTGCATTTTTGCATTGGTTTATTCAGGTAATAGTACCTTTTGTTGCACTGGAAATAATAATGACTATGACAGACCCGGTTGGAGACAGAACCACCCATCCGTATGGGTTTTTAGTCTATCTGGCTCATCCTGTCAGTATTTTTCTTCCATCAGGAACTCCATATAGTTTTGTTCCAAAATATATTACTGTTTTTAATCATTTGGATTGGGAAGCGCTTGCATTTGTTGGTGTTGTATCTACCTTGGGATTCGTAGTTGGTTTATTCGTTTTTTTTAGGAAGCTTTTTACAGGGAAGGCATTTTGGAAGGTTAGCAATCAGAAGGTTTTAAACGCTTTTTTCTGGGCTTCAATCGTTGGTCTGTTGCTTTCATTTGGCTTGCCGTTCAAGATGGGAATGGAATGGTTAATCGATTATATTGGTCCATTCAGGCAGTTGAGGGCACTTTCACGTTTTTCGTGGCTTTTCTTTTATGTGATTAATGTGATCGTTTTTTATCATTTGTTTGATTGGCTTAAGAACAGTAATAAGAAGGTTTTCCCGTCAGTTATACTGATTATCGCTTTTGTTTTCCTATTTGTTGATGGGTATTACAACATGCGGGCAACTGCTCCCCGATTACTTAACGAGAAGCCGGTAATGGAAGATGCGACTAATGAGCTTACTGAAAATAAGTGGGTCATGCAAATCGATGCAAAGCAGTTTCAGGCAATTATGCCGATTCCTTATTTTCATGTTGGATCTGAAAATATCTGGATTGATTCGAAGAATAGTTCACTGGAAACGACCTTAATTGCTTCATTAAAAACAGGACTCCCAACCACTGCGGTGATGATGGGAAGGACTTCTCTGTCTCAGACTTACAGAAATTATTCATTAATGCTGGACCCCATTCATAACTATAGCATCCTGACTGACTTCAAGAATAAAAAGGACATTCTTCTGCTTATTATGAAGGGATATGAGGTTAATGATAATGAAAAGAGATTGATTTCTGCTTCCTCATTTCTAACTGGGAATGATCAGTTTGAATTATATCGTTTGCCAATTGACAGTCTTGACCAGATACCACAGAAGTATTGCCATCAGATCATTTCAGAATTTAACCATGAGAAATTAACTCGGAAAGAAAATTTACTTGTTAAAGACTCTGTTTCATTTCTGTATTACCAGAACTTTGATGATGAAAATGCGCCTGGTTTTGATGGCCGTGGTGCGCATGCTTTGCGCGTGAAAGACTGGAACACGCTTTTTGAACAAAAGATTGAGAATGCCCAAGCCGGTGATTTATACCTGGTTTCGTTTTGGCTCAAAGATTTCCGAACCGACGGATATCCGCGATTTAATATTGAGAATACGCAAGTTGATCGGGATGGTAAAGTTGTGGATTATTTTTATTCTGATATTCACCGGTATATTGCTGCAATAGATGGCGACTGGGCGTTGTTCGAAGTTCCTGTTAGCGTGAAAGCTGATAGCGTTTCGCTTAAAGTAGCTATCCGAAATGAGATTTTGCGAAAGGCCAATTATGTGATGGACGAATTCCTGATCAGAAAATCGACAAACGATGTTTATAAAACCGAACCAGGTTGGCTGGTGAAGAATACCAGAAGATTTCAGGTAGACTAAGCCTTTTATTTACCTAACTTGTACAAATAGCAAAATCCGTTTTGGAATGTCAATGTGTAGCTTTTTTCCAGTATAGACTTGATCAGTGCGAAATCTGAATTTGTTTCATCTGGCTGCGCCCCAAAAATAACAACGTAAGGTATTTCCTGAATTTTACCGTCCTTCAGAGGTAGTGAGAAAACGTCTGGATTTTGCGGATTCTGGTAAAAGCTTTTAACCATTTTTTTGTTGTCGGCAGCCCATACATTGATTGGTGAAAGTTCGTACTTACCATCAATCTTCCAATTAACAGGAAACCATTTAAGTTGACCTTCATAGTTTTCAATGACTACAATTGGTTTCCCGCTGCCAAAATATCCAGAACTATGCATGTGCAGCCAATTGTTATCGTATGCGTAATTGAAGGGAAGTAAAAGACTTCCTTCTTCTATATGATTAGTAACTTCTTTCATAAGCACTATTTGCTTCGATATTTCTCTCATTGCTTTGGAGTGAAAAAATACAAAACATATATGAGTGGTAACGATTATAAAAACAGCGACCTTGTGTAGCCACTTTGGATATTTTTGAGTTGAAAGCCAAAAGCATAAAAAAAGAAATACAAGGATTATTAGTCTTTCAGGCAATATATTAGCATTGGGCACTATTAAATAAAGAATGGTGAACGCAACGAAGAGCAAGAACCAAAATATACTAAATCTTGGTCGAGATAAATTAATATGTAATGTTTCACTTGTAAAGTTTGTATTCTTTTTTATCCACAGGAAGGTGTTCGTTGCTACCATTAAAACAAATAGACATAAGAGTGCATGAGTAAAATATGTCCATTTGTCACAGTAGCATAACGTCAATAAAGGGCGAATATCCGCTAGCCATTTTAGAAGTTGCTGTAAATTCATTCGTCCCGCTTCTTCTAGTGAATCAACGTTTAAAATATAAACTATTGTCAAAGCCAAGGTTGGTAAAATAGCGATTGCAATCGCTATCAATTTAGTTTTAAAAATAGTCCAGTTAGAAACGTTAAATCCGGTTTGTGTTTTTTCGACCTTTAAAGAGGCGAATGGCAAAATAAAAGCAACTACTATTGTTACCAATAAAATTAGCATGTGGGAAAAGTAAACAAGAAGAAAAAGCAGTGCAAGAACAGATATTTGTTTGAGGTTAAAATGTTTTAAAAATTTGAGTATGTAGTAAGTAACCCCGAAAAACGCAACCAGCGCAAATACCAAATTATAAGAACCAAGGTATAACAAATGGTTATGTGCGAATAAAACTCCCAAGTAAGAAAAGGCTTTATTTTCAGGTACGAACCACAAAATAATCTTTCGAAAAAAAACAGGAAACAAAATCAAATAAATTCCCAAAACAATTTTTTCTGAAAGAGAATCGGGGATGAATAAATTAAAGAAAGCAAACAGAAAATGAGATATCCAGTTCGGAACAGGTAATGAGTTTAGTTTAAAGAGATCTGAAAATGCTGGATTATTTCCTGCTAATAATTCCCTTATGATGTTTCCATTATACAAATGACCAGCACCATCCAGTGTAAGGTAATATTTTGCGAAGATCAATGGCAATATGCCGATAAAGACCAATAAATAAAAAAACGATCTCTCTGTTATAATTTTGGATATGAGTTTTTTCATGACGTTAGAGAGAAAATTTATGGAATTATTGAATTATCCTTAGTCTTGATTCAATTTGAGACGAAATTATCATATAATCACGAGGTGACTTATTTTTTTTAGAATTTATTCAAGATCAATTGTTCATTTTATTCTGGGCATCATCTTTTTGCATGTCAGCTTTTTCATAAATATAACCCCAGGCATGTTTGTTCTTAAATTCTTTAACCAGTTTAAAATGTTCTTGAGCGTAATTAACTCCGGGAGGCGGATCTCCCATCGCAGATTCATAAATGAAATATTTAGCTTCCATATAATGTTTCCAATCCATCACATTGCTAAACTGTTTTTCTCCCTTTACGTAGCCAAGATCTTTATCTCGTAGGGCAAATATCATATTGAATGTGACTGAAAACGATTCATCTTGCCACTTTTGGTCTTCGCAGTAATGAACAATGTCCTCATAAGTCCTTATGGTTTCAACATAACCTAAATCTACATCAGAATTTTCTTTAATTGTAAGCGATTGAAATAGGCAAACTGCAGACAAGATGGTTGCAATACCTACCTTAATCATTGAATTTATTTTGAGTTGACCCAATAACATAGCAAAAACGATCAGAAAAATAATAATTGCTATTAAGCCATATCGTTGAGTATAATAATTGAACATCGAGAAGGTCATAAAAGCTAGGAATGCCAATGCAGAAAGTAAGATAGGCTTCCATCTGACCTGTTTATGAAAAAGAACAACGATTGTTAATATGATGCCTGAAATTGAAATGAATTTTCTGCCATATCGAATGAAAATAAAGGAGTAGGCCCTATCTATTTTATCATGGATTGTTGGCCAGTCAAATGATATATAATCGAGATGTTCTCCATATAAGATCACTCCATAAGCTTTGTAATGTAAATATAAAAATACAGCGTATACAATGCCTGGAGTTATCAATGCCAAAAGGTGACCAATCTGAAAATCATTCCTCTCCTTTCTTGATAACAAAGAAAAGAGATAAAAAATGCCAAAAAGAAGGCAGAAAATGATGGCTGTTTCTTTTGTAAGTACAAGTAAAGAACTAAAAATTGAATATAGAAAGAATTTTTTTCTCAGGAACATAAAAAAAGAAACGACAAATAGAAGCGCCATCAAAACTTCAGGCAGAAGCATAATAGATTGGGCTAAAAACATCGACTGCACGCTGACAAGTAGCGATCCGATGAAGGCACTTTCCCAGTTTAATATTTTTAAGAGTCCCCAATAAATAATAACAATCAGGCTAATCGAGATTAAAAGAGGAAGCAGCCTTAGTATAATTGTATTTGCAGAAAATATTTTTATCCAAAGGGCTGCCAGAAAGAAAATAAACTGGGGATGCCCTTTACAGTCGTCGATGGATAATTTTCCGGGAAGCATTGTCGGTCCAAGATCGGCCATCTTTTTTATAGCCGGGAAATAGGACCAGGCTTCATCATAGAAAAATGGTAATGACAGATTTGGGATCATCACCCATAATAAAATACCTAATGGAAGGATAAATAGGAAATTTTTGTAATCGACATTTTTCATTTCAAAAATTTATGAAAATTGAAAACTTTCCCATTCCCCATTTCTGCAACCTATACTGCATTGAAGTTTTCAGTACTCCTATACCGTAAATCGAACTGTTTTTTATATTGATGCTCGATGCGTCGTCGAAATATTTGGTTGGGCAGGTAATTTCAGCTATTTCATAACCTGCGTACCAAATCTGTGCAAGCATTTGGTTGTCAAAAACAAAGTTGTCGGAATTGGCGTTGTAGTTTACTTTTTCAAGGACTTCTTTCGAGAAGGCACGGTATCCGGTATGATATTCCGAAAGCTTGGCGTTCATCATGATGTTCTGAAATAAAGTCAGGAGCCTGTTTGCTAAATATTTATACCAGGGCATTCCTCCGGCAAGTGCACCTTTCCCCAGAATTCTGGAACCAAGAACTACATGGTAAAGATCATTTGCAATCAGGTGAGCCATCGATGGTATTAGCTTTGGCGTGTATTGATAATCCGGGTGAAGCATAATAACAATGTCGGCATTCAACTCTCGCGCCTTGTTGTAGCACGATTTTTGGTTTCCGCCGTATCCTTTGTTTTGTTCATGCCTGATGATGTGTTTAATGCCCAGCCGCTGAGCTTCTTTTACGGTTTCATCCTTGCTCTTGTCGTCAACCAGGATTACGTCGTCAACGATTGTAAAATCGATTTCATTATAGGTTATTTCAAGTGTTTTGGCAGCATTGTAAGCGGGTAAAACTACCACCACTTTCTTGTTGTTTATCATTTTTGATATTTTTTGTAAATATAGTTGGTTTAATCTAAATCGTGAAGGATCGGGAAAAAGTATTGGACATAAAAAAACTCTGATTAACGAACAGTAAAATTTTTAACAGAAGTCAAAATTTCAGCACGCCATGACATTAACGTAACTGTCCGCAATCAGAGCTTAATTTTAATCTTTTTGGGCTTTTGAGTTTAGCCGTGAGATTATAACAACTTTGATACGGACTTGTTTTAAACAATTTAACTTGTTTTTCGAATTTTTATTATCTCAGCATAAAAATAATCCGCCCCTGCTTAGTATCGGGGAACTGCATAGTTCAGGATGTCATCACGTGTAATTATTTTATCGCATAAAATGATCAGTCGTTCAGTCACATTCCTGAATTCACGGATGTTTCCGGTCCACCGCATTTTCTGAAGCTCTTCAATTGCTGCGGGTTCAATGTCTTTCTTCGGAATTCCATATTCGGTACAGATTTGATCTATAAAATAATTGCATAAAACCGGAATGTCTTCCACCCGGTCATTCAGGTCGGGTACATGTATCAGGATCACACTTAGCCGGTGGTATAAATCTTCCCTGAAATTATTGGCCTCAATTTCGCGGGTCAGATTTTTATTGGTTGCGGCAACAACACGCACGTCAACTTTTATTTGAGAGTCACCTCCAACGCGAGTAATCACACTTTCCTGAAGCGCACGAAGTACCTTTGCCTGAGCCGAAAGGCTCATATCGCCAATCTCGTCGAGAAAAATCGTACCTCCCGAAGCTTGCTCAAATTTACCTTTACGCTGTTTGACGGCTGAAGTGAATGCACCTTTTTCATGTCCGAATAATTCACTCTCGATTAATTCTGATGGTATTGCAGCGCAGTTTACTTCGATGAAAGGACCTTCGGATCGATTACTTTTTTCGTGCAGGCGCCGTGCAACCAGTTCTTTCCCGGTTCCGTTCGATCCGGTGATGAGCACCCGCGCATCGGTAGAAGCCACACGATCGACCATATCTTTCACTTTCTGGATAGCTGCAGAATTGCCAACAATATCAAACCGCTTGCTTACTT
The DNA here is from genome assembly GCA_023393265.1 of Bacteroidota bacterium. Lineage (GTDB taxonomy): Bacteria > Bacteroidota > Bacteroidia > Bacteroidales > Prolixibacteraceae > Aquipluma. The sequence continues at coordinate 11,324 of JAEWME010000034.1, forward strand.
TTTTCCTGAGAACTTTTGTTTCGGTAATCAGGCTCGACTTGTCGAGCGCATTACGGAGCGTAATTAGCAACCGGTTTAAATCAAGTGGTTTTTCAATAAAATCGAATGCGCCTTTTTTGATCGATTCTACGGCTGTGTCGATGTTTCCATGTCCGGATATCATCACGACCGGCATGTCGGGTTTCAGTTCTTCCACTTTCTGTAAGACTTCTATTCCATCCATTCCCGGCATTTTGATGTCGCATAAAACCACATCGTAATCGTTGTTTTTCAGGAGTTCCAGCGCTTTAAAACCGTCTTCGGCCAGTTCAATCTGGTACTTTTCAAATTCTAAAATATCTTTCAGCGTATTTCTGATGCTTCTTTCGTCGTCGATGACTAATATTCTGGACATGATTGTTGTTTTTGTGGTGATAAGTGCCCGAAGTTAACTGAAAATTTTCTCGAATAAAACTCCTTCACGCAGCGCAAAATCTGTTTGGTAAATTTTCTGAATATTCAGCTTGTCAACAACTACTTTGATGAAAATAACAGCAGGGACAATCATTTCAATTCGAATCGATTCCATTCCTTTCATCACTGTTCGTTCTTCTGCCGTTGATCTAATGAGTAGCTTGTATATTCTTTGAAAATCAGTTAATTCAATTTTTTGGTTTATCCTGATTTTTGTTCCCGGATCGGTTTGGTCAATCAGGTCGGCAATGGTATCAAAGGCACCCGAGCAACCAATCAAACGTGAGATTTCGATATTTTCAGTCTTTCGCCACAGGCTTTCAAGCTTCGATTCGAAGTACGCATTTAATTCCCCTATTTCCTCAGTTGTAATGGGGTCTGAAATTTTGAACTTTTCAACGATTCGGGCCATCCCCAATGGAAAACTTTCTTTCCATGCGGCGCATCCGTTTTGCGTCAGGATAAATTCGTTGCTTCCTCCGCCAATATCCAAAATGAGCGAATTGTCTTCAATTTCGCTAAAAGCCAGCTTTACGCCCTTGAAAATCAAATCGGCTTCTCTTTCTCCTGAAATGACATCGATTTTTAATCGTGTCCTTCGTTCAACTTCGCTGCAAAAACAATCCTCGTTTGACGCTTCTCTTATTGCTGATGTTCCGATTGTTTTGATAAGTTCAACACCAAACTCTGTAATTTTTTCCTGATGCTTTTTCAATGCAAAAACAGCCCGGTCGATAGCCGCAGGCGAGAGTTCTGTTAGGTTGACACGGTCCTTGCCAAGTTTTACAACTTCTTTTCCCTGATACAAGATTTCGAATGATCTGCCTTCTGTTTTGGCAATAAGGAGGTTGCAGGTATTGGTGCCCAAATCGATAACGGCAATTGGCTGGCTCATTGGCAGGCAAATTTTGATGCCAAAGTTAACAAACGGTGCGTTTCAGACTGTTTTATTCTGGCGGAATTTGGCGGTCTGAAATAAAAAAGGCTGGTGTTTGCCAGCCTTTGAAATTTTAGAATAGTCCTTCTATCGACAAATATCTTTCTCCGGTATCGTAAGCAAATGTCAGGATTTTGGAGCCTTTTGGCAGCTCTGCAATCTTTTTTGCAACTGCGGCCAGCGATGCACCTGATGAAATTCCAACGAACAAACCTTCCTCTTTGGCGGCACGGCGGGCGTAGTCAAAAGCTTCGTCTTTGGAAATCTGGATGGTGCCGTCAAGAATTTCCTTTTTGCAGTTTACCGGGATAAAACCTGCGCCAATTCCCTGGATCGGGTGCGGACCAGGTGCTCCGCCGCTGATAACCGGCGAGAGTTCTGGCTCAACAGCAAACGATTTCAGGTTTGGAAAGCTTTGTTTCAAGACCTCAGTCACACCAGTTATGTGTCCGCCGGTTCCAACACCGGTAATCAAGAAGTCGAAACCTTCCGGGAAATCTGCAATGATCTCTTGTGCCGTATTTTTCTTGTGCGCTTCAATGTTGGCTGCGTTATCAAACTGCGACGGAATCCATGAGTTTGGAATTTCTGCGGCCAGTTCGTTTGCTTTTGCAATGGCACCTTTCATACCTTGCTCACGGGGCGTAAGTACAAGTTCGGCTCCATATGCTGTTAGTATCCGGCGGCGTTCAACGCTCATCGATTCCGGCATCACAAGAATCATTCTGTACTTTTTCACAGCGGCAACCAGCGCTAGTCCAATGCCTGTATTTCCCGACGTCGGTTCAATTAATACACTACCAGCATTCAGTAGTCCTTTTGCTTCAGCGTCTTCCACCATTTCCAGTGCAATACGGTCTTTGATGCTTCCACCTGGATTTGTTTTCTCCACTTTCACATAAACTTCGTATCCTTCAGGATAAAGATTGTTGATTCGAACCAGCGGACTGTTTCCAATGGTTTCCAGAATGTTGTTTACTCTCATCTTATTGTAATTTTTAGGGTTATAAACAAAAAAAGCCTCCCGGTGTTCGGAAGGCTTCGACCTATAATCTCTTTTTTGAATTTCAAATGTTCGTTGAAAACATACCTTCTCCGTTCTGTTTGATACAGCAGCACATATACATATAGGAGAAATTTGCTTTCATTTTCTTTTTGCTTGTTGCAATGATAGGGAAAAAAATCAAATAAATACGATTTTATCTTTTATTTTAATTTTTATAGGAAAGCCACTTAACAATTACTTTAAAATTGACTTTTTTACCATACATCAAAATTCCGGTTCTGTAGATTTTTCCTGCCATCCAGATGGTGCCAACAATGGTTGCAAGCAAAAGAGCCATCGACAGGATGATTTCCCATATAGGAACCCCGAATGGAATTCGTGCCATCATGATGATGGGAGAGGTGAGCGGAATAACAGATGCCCAGAATGCAAGCGGTCCTTCAGGGTTTTTGGCAACTGCAAACAAAATGATCATTGACAAAATCAAAGGCATCAACACGGGGAACATCATTTGCTGCGCGTCTTCGTCGGCATCTACGGCCGAGCCGATGGCACCCATCAGCGACGCATATAGAATAAATCCACCGATGAAATAAAAGAACAGCGAGAAAATAATCAGGGGCATATTCAGGTTGCCAATTAATCCTAGTATTTCTGCCGTTTTGTTCTGAACTTCAGGATTGTTGCCTAACTGCTGTATTTGCTGATTATTCATAATGCTTTGTGCCTGCATAGCTGCCTCTGTCGAATTTCCGCCAACGAAGGCTGATAATCCGGTCACGATTGCAGTTCCCAATACTACCCAGATGGCAATCTGCGTAAGGGCAACCAGCCC